>CAYSLJ010000052.1:0-8733 GCA_964431735.1 uncultured Synergistia bacterium
TATCTAAAAAAGTTTTGTCTTCAGACACGCCATCGCCTTTATCTAAAAAAGTTTTGTCTTCAGACCTATCTTCAATGAGAGTCTTTTTTCCATATTCTTCAGATTTTCCAGAGAAACCATAACCATTATTCATAATCGCTCCCCCCTTTTTTACTTTATTTATTCTATTTTTTTATATTTTTTTCCTTCCACAGGGTAGCTTCCTTTATTAATCGGTTAAAGAGAGTATAAAATCTGGGATCTTCTATGACCAGTTTTTCAGGATGGAACTGGACTGACATAATGTATTCGTCTCCTGTTCCTTCCATGGCTTCTATAACACCGTCTTCAGAAAGGGATGTTATTTTAAAACCAGGTGCAATATTTTTAACAGACTGATGGTGGGAAGAATTGACTCTTATTCTTTCTTCACCCAGTATATCATAGAGGAGACTGTCTTTATGAATATTTATGTAATGAAAACATGGTTTTATCTTTCCATTATTATCCAGGATTTGATGGACAAGGAGATCTTTTCTTTCATATTGAGAAGGAAGATCCTGGTAGAGATTACCTCCGAAATAAACATTGATCAATTGATGTCCACGGCATATTGCAAAAATCGGCATTTTTCTTTCTACACAGTATTTAATAATATCAAATTCAAAAGCATCGAACCCTGCATCAGGTTCTCTGGAACCTTTATTTTCTTCATTAAAAAATTTTGGATCTATATCACCTCCACCGGGGATTAAAAGACCATCAAGCTGTTTTAACTGGGTCATTAAAAATTCCTCATCATAATCTTCGGAAAGGACTACAATCGTACCTCCTTCCATCTCTATAGCTTTTCTATAGTTAGGTAATTTATCTTCACCTTCCTGTAATTTCACACCCTGTTCTTTAGAATAAATAAGACCTATTTTCACTTCTCCAGCAGAGGCAGGTAAAGATTTATAGAAAAGGACGAAACAAAAAACGAACAAAATTATCAATTTATACATTCAACACAACTCCTTTATTTTCTCATAAATACTTTCTATGGGAGAACATACTCACAGGCAGTTCAAAAATATCCTATCTGGCCCACAGGCCTCCAGTTTCTTCCATCCAGTCGGCAATTTTATCTGCCGCACATGTCACATTATTATCTGAAATATCCAGTTTCAGAAAAGGCAAAATAGACTTTTCTGCAAGTGTTTCCATAAAAATCTGATCATCTATAAAAAGTTGAAGATTATCGTATTGAGACGGATTACCCGATACTTTCAACCTCTCTTTTCTGGCGTCCTCAAAAGACTCTTCACTTCTTTTACAGAATACGAGATGAAAACCTGCATTCAGAAGTCTTTCCTCGAGCCACAGGAAATCATAATCTTTATTACGATTCTGCAACTGATACATCCTGGTAGAAAGATGGAAACGATCAATAATCCACGAATAGTAAGGAAGAAGTTCAAAAAGATTCATCCAGGTTCTATAAGTTTCCATGGCTCTTTCTTCTTCATGAGGTTCAAAATTTATCAAACCTCTTCCCCATGGGAAATTGGTAAAAGCACACCATTCTGCAGAAATCAAAGGGGAATGATATCGATATTTACGGGGGCCTACAATACGGGGATGTTCATTCAATGCAAAAGCTATCTCTGTCTTGAAGGTCAATCTTGTTCCTTCAAGTATAATTTTAGGACATAATTTTGAAGACATAACAATTCCTTTCACAATTTACTGATATGAGCGTAAATAATACATTGCTCTCGTAACGCGTAATGGGTGATGCGTATTTTTTCTAATTCACCCTTCTCATATAAACTTATATATATTTCACACATTCCTTTCTTTTTTCCTGCAAATTCTACTATTGACAAAAATAATTTCTCATGCTACACTAATATTGTAAAATATACACTAATATTAAAGTATCAAACACACGATTAAAGGAGGAAATAAATATGCTAAATTTTCATCTGGAATTAAATCAGAATTTTTTCCAGGCAGAAAGCCAGAGTCAGACAGTTTACGGACTTATAAGAATAAAACCGGAAGAAAATGCAATAAAAGGCAGAGCCCCTCTTGATATTAAATTTCTTCTGGACAGAAGCGGTTCTATGTCAGAAAGAGTAGTAACTAATGCAAATTTAGATATAAATACTATCATAGATTTGCTTTTCAGTAAAAAGAATAAGAAAAATATCACGAAACTGGATCTGTTAAAAATAGCGGTAAACCAGGTTATAAACAGAATGGAATTAAATGACATGATTTCAATAATAACCTTTGACGGTAATGCAAAAGAACTTATCGAGACAATTATAAAAAGCAACGAAGACAAAAATAATATAAAAAAAATAGTCGCACAGATCCGTACAGGTGGCTCGACAAATATGTCAAAGGCTTTAAATATTGCTCTGACTGGCCCGGATACAGTAAATCATGTAAAAAGAATAATAATTTTTACGGACGGAGAAGTGAATACTCCTTCTGTAGAAGACGAAGAGAAAACCTGTAAAGAACTTGCCTTAAAGGCGAAGAAACTAAAAATACCTTTCACTATTTTTGGTACAGGTATAGAATATAATGATAAATTTCTGGAAAAACTGGCAGATATAACAACAGGCAGAATGGAACATATATCAAACCCTTCAAACATAATAAATATATTGAATGAAGAAATAGGAGTCCTTGGAGATATAGCAATAACCAATCTTGAAGGAACAATACAGATGAGTAACGGAACTTTAAAAGAAGTATCAAGGGTAATACCCGATATACATCAGATAAGTATTACATGTCCCGATTATGTATTTATGTCACTTGGAAATCTTGATAGAGCAAGGGGACAGGCAATATTATTTCAGGCAGAAATTCCAGATCTTCCGGAGGGGATACATGAAACAGGAACTCTGGAAGTTACATATGATATACCACTGTATAATATTACAGGTCAGAAAGAGACTTTTAAAATTCACGTAAATTGCATAAAAGATGCTTCTCTATGCAGAGTAAATCAAAATATTCTGGAAACAGTACAGCTTGCAGGGGCTAAAAAATTACAGACCCTTGCCCTGGACAGAGCAGATAGAGGCGATACAAACGGTGCTACCAGAATGCTTTATCAGGTTTATAATGTTTATACACAGCTCGGCAAATCAGATCTGGCTACAAATGTTAAAACCCTGACAAATGCGATTAAAACAGAAGACCATCCTTCCTTTGAAACAAAGGATATGAGAAGAACACTTACAACTATGTCAAAACAATCAGCGGCGAAAACTCTTACAACCAGATACTGAGTTCAGAACAGTAAAAAGGAGGAATTTTATATGACATGCTCTCAATGCGGAACTGTTAATCCACAGGGGACACTATTCTGTAATATATGTTTTGCACCGATTGAACAAAAACTTAAATCATTGCCTGTAGAACCAGTACAAATATCGAATGGCCATGTCAAAAGTCCCAGGTTAATAATTCTGGAAAATACCATCCCTACAGGCCAGACTATAACTCTTCCCTGTCCTCCCTATGTTTCTGCTCTGTTAATAGGAAGGAATGATCTGAAAAATAATATAGTAGTAGATATAGATGTAACCATGTATGGAGGTTTCGACAAAGGTGTTTCCAGAAAACATGCAAAAATTTTATATGACAATAACAATTTTTTCATAGAAGACTGGGAAAGTTCTCTTGGAACCTTTATAAATAAAGAAAAATTATTAAAGGGCGTACAAAAAATAATAAAACATGATGATGAAATAAGATTTGCACATCTTATTATGAAATTCACTGACAAATAGATAACTGCTATGATAAAAACTTACATTTTCTGTAGGAAATTAGATTTTCCCGGCGAATATTTTTATTCGGTCAAATAAACTATTTAGTATCTATTTATCTATTCAGGAGGTACATTAATGAATTTCTTTCTTAAAATCAGTGGTTTAATAATCTTACTGGCCTTTATGTCAGTCAATATAGCTATGGCCGACACGGAAGATAATTTACGGAGTGGAACTGTTACTTTACAGATCTGGAAAGCCTATCGTTTTCCTGATGAAGCCCTGCTGGAATCCGATGATCATACGGCAGATATAAGTTTCCTGGAAAATCCGGACATAAAAAAAGTTCCTATGCTGGAAGCCAAACGAATTAAAGCATTGGGGAAAACAAAACCTGATATAACAAAAATTACTGCCAGCGATATAGATTTATGGGATACCTATGTTAATGCTCCAATAACAGGGTACTATTATATGATTCAGGGGAAAGAAAAAGGGAAATATTATATTCTATTTCTTAAAGAATTTCTGAATAAAAAAGAATCACTTCATTACTGGAAAATTACCTTTCAATGGGAAGAAATAACTATTAAATAATAAAAAAATAGTGAATAACATCTGTTATTCACTATTTTTTTATTTAGCTTATTTTATTTTGGATTTTATAAACTCAAATTCCTTTTCAAAGTCCTTAACTTTTTTCTCAAGTAATATGACTCTTTCTTCAAGGGAAAGAGGTGCTTTACTTTCCTGTTCCAGTCTGATAGTTCTTTTCTTGTCGTATACTATTTCAGGTTTCTCTTCTTCTTTTGTAATATCTACAGGTTTTTCTATAGCTTCTGCTAAAAATACTGCTCTTTCTATGAGAAAATCTATTTTCTTATCAGAAATTTCTTTATCTTTTTTGGTAATAATTTCCAGAATATTTTCTGTAACTTCAAGTGATACCAGTGGTTCAAAGCACATTATAGCACTGCGTATTTTATCGGAAGATAAAAATTCCACAACCTTATCTGCAGGATCACCTTTTATAATAAACTTGGAATCAAAATCCTGAGAACCTATAGTTATTTCTTTAACAAGTTTTAACTTTTTACCCCAATCACTTTTAAAACTCTCAGTACCTAAATGTAATTTAAAATCACTCTTTAAATTCAACGCAAAATGAACATTACTGCCCTGAGGTATTACAAGTAATTCTTTTCCTTTGGAGGTTCCGGTAAATTTAACTGTTTTACCCTCAGGTTCAATAGTACCCTTATAATGTTCTTTAATAAGCTCAAAGGCATAAGTCCATTTTTCAAGTTCTGTCTTTTTTTTAGTTTTTTGTTTTTCTGCCACAGAATAAGCTCCTTTCTGACTCTAAATAAAACTTTATTAATTATTCGAGATAATTAACTTATAATCCTCTTTGATTAAAATTTTATCACTTCAAAAAATTTTTCTGTTCCTTGAATAAAAGAATTAAGATGATCGAGATTTCCCGAAAATTCATCTGAAGTGCAGGAAAAACTTTTACAAAGAAACAATAAAAAAGTTACGACAATTTAGACAAATAAAATAAATTGTAAAATCATTCATGTCTTAAATTATAGTTTTTGCAGGGAAAAAAATAGGGGGGAATTCGTAACAAAATATAACAAAATAATTTCAATCACAAAAAATAGCAGTAACATTAAATAACATAATAAAACATTATATAGCCCAATATAAAAAGCCAGAATCACATGAATTAATCCTGGCCTCTTACGTAATGAACCTTTAAATATTACTTTTCAAAAGCTATTGTTCCGTTAAACATATTAATTATATGATCAAAAGTGAATGTTTCTATGCTGTAAACAGCAGATGGTTTTTCTTTGCTTACAAGAATTTTCACCTTTATATTAATACCTTTTTTATCCCCTATTTCCATCATAGCTTCTTCACCTGCAGAATAAAACAATACTTACATATCTCATAATACACCTCCCTTCTTCCCTTTTAGATACTTAAATTATTTGGCAGTTCCTGCAAGGCATACAATTGCTTCAAACATATTGTATAAATCAGGATAGGTATCTACAGTATATTGGACCTTTGTGCCAGAAACCCTTTTAACTACAGGAATAAGTGATGCCATATCCGCTTTTATACTGTTAGTCAGATCTACCGTTACTGTATAAGGGCTATTAAATACCAGGGGTTTAAAAGAAGAAACTCCCAGTATGACTGCTTCTTTTGCCTTATTTCTCAATTCTTCCCTGACCATGTCAGGATGAAAAAGAGTGGAACAGAAACGGGTATCCGCAATTTTAGACATTACAGTAAGAGTTCCGAGCTTTAAAGATGCCACATTATTACAGAAATGACTGTCTCCTGAAGCAAGGGCAATCTTTACCCCGAGACTTCCTGCATAACCTCCGTTTAATTCAAACTCCCCTGCTACCTGATCATTAATTTTAAGTTCCCTTATACTCGCTCCCGACATGGTATGATCCATAGCCCCTGAAATTGTCCCTGCCGCACAGTGATATCCTATATAATAGGACAGGTTAAACCTTGCATCTATACCGACCATCATATAATTTCTCCTGGGTGTTCCCCTTACAACAGTAGCTTTTTTATTAAGTTTCTCAGGATAAATATTATCACCGTAACCATGGGAATCACAGACAAGTATTTCCTCTGCCCCCGGGTCACCGTCAATAATACCTTCTATAACTGCATTTACTTCCTGTGTCATAAGTTCATTTACCCTCTTAACATCTTTTTCCATTTCCTTCCAGTTAGCTATACCTGATATACCTTCCATATCAACAGATATGTAATGACGCATTAATAAAAACCTCCTTGAAAAGCATAACGCGTAACATGTTACGCGTATGTTATAATCATCTGCAAAATTCTACTAAAAAACTATCTGAAAGTCAATATTGATAGTATTTTTTACGGCACGAAGATTCACTTCTACTGAATATATGAAAGTAATATATGGCTCTCAATAGGGGGTGTCAAGAAATAACCTCATCATATTTACAGTCTATATTCGTGACGCGAGGATGATAACCATTCTAATAATTTGCCAGGGTTATTTTCTTACAGTCTCATAGTATAAAAAAATAATCTTATACCCCTTGACATGAAATTATTTTTATAGTATTATATTAGTGTAAATAAAACACTTAAATAAGTGTAAACAAAACGTAAAGGAGAAGATTAACATGATATCTTCAATTATACCTGAAAACACAATAGATTTCATAAGAAAAACACTGGTACATACAAAAGGGGAAAAAAGGGAAGTACTGTTAATAATAGATATGATTAATGATTTTCTTCATGAAAAAGGAGTTCTTTACAGTGAAAGACATAAAGTTCTTGTACCTGAGATGAAACATTTTCTGGAAAAGAAATACGGTGAAGGAGCGATCCTTATATTCTGCTGTGATGCCCATATAAAAGGTGATGAAACAAGGTATCCTGTTCATGCAATTTCAGGCTCATGGGGAGCTGAAATAATAGATGAATTTAAATCTTTTTGCGGGAAAGAACGAGTATTCACCATATTAAAAAGAAGTCCTGATGCATTTCTCGGAACATTCCTCCAGACAATTTTAGAGTTTTTAAAACCGGAAAAACTCACAGTGCTCGGTGTATGTACTGATATATGTGACAAATCTACTGTTCAGGGAGCTGTTTACAGAGGTTTTACCGGCATAAGAGTGGTTACCGATCTTGTGGCAACCTTCCATATACCGGGAATTCACGACGGAGATGCTTTACACAGATCTGCACTGGAAGAAATAAAAGGGAATCTTGGAGTAGAATTAATTGAGTCATTCGGCGAAATTTCATTATAAACTTTATACGGGAAAAAAACTTTTATTATATATTTACTATACTTTTGCAGATTTTAAAAACTATAAAAAAATAATCTATTTATCGGTTATAATTTGACAGACCACCAGGCTCTTATTACCGCTCCAGATAAGTTCATACCCATTTCTAAAACCTGTCCCTGTCCGGACTCTTCCGGAAAAGATATGATCCTGTTGCGTGGCAAACTGGTTTTACAGACTGTTAATATTTTGCATCTATATCATTTACAAATCTCTTTTAATACGGCATATCTTTTCCTCCAGAGCCCGGCCAGGGACAGGAGTGTTTGCCATATTTTTTGGATATCAATTTACCTGTTACGATACTTGGTAATTAAACTTTCTTCATATAAAAAAAATTTCCTTCTATAATAGGGTTTAATTCTTAAATTTCTGTATCACTGATGTAACATGACAATGTCACATTTTATAAAATAGTAATTAGCTGTTAGTTTTCTGTTTATAGTTAGTTTCATAACAATTCATAATTAATGAGTGAAGAGTGAGTAGTGAAGAGTGAGTGAAATTGCCATATTCTACTCACTACTCACCACTCACTCTTCACTTAAATTCTGATAAGGACTTTAAGAAAAATAACTCCGGCAAATTGTTGGAACAATAAGTACCCTCGCGTCACGCGTTACGCTTTACGCATCACGATATAAATTATAACTATGATGTAATTATTTTCAGACAGTTCCTTAGCAGTCAGGTTTAACTGACAATTAATAGTACACCACTCACTACCGTCTGCCAAACCATTTCATTATTACATCTAAAAGCCTGGAAACTATCCCTTTCTTCTCAACCATAAAGGTGATGTTATCTGAAGCATAAGGGAAGTCGTCTTTTCTGTCTTCTTTATCATAGTCTATTTTTTCATTATTTTCATCATTTTCATCAGAAAAATCATCCAGCTCATCATCATCTTCTTCAACAGGAGGTTCTTCTATTTTATAAGGTTCCTTCTTTAATGCTGCTATATGAGCCAGGGTCCTTTCTTTTGGCAAAAGAGATGTTCTTGGAGCCTGTTTTTTTTCCGTTCCAGGAACAGTTCCGGAAATGCCCTTATTCAGAGAAAGTGATTTATCGGAAATTCTTGTTCCTATGACAGA
>CAYSLJ010000052.1:8833-41709 GCA_964431735.1 uncultured Synergistia bacterium
TGTTTTCAGCGAAATTTCTTTACCCGGCATAAGAGGTCTGTCAGGTATCTTTTTCTCTATGACAGATGTTTTCAGCGAAATTTCTTTACCCGGCATAAGAGGTCTGTCAGGTATCTTTTTCCCGGGTTGTGAAGCACTTACAATATTATCAGGCATATTATCGCCATGTGACATAGAAGATTTTATACATTCGGACAGAGCCTGATACATGTCCATAGCAGAAGAGAAACGGTCATCAGGAGCAAATTGCATAGCTTTCTCTATTACCCATCTAGTATGTTCCGAGACATCCGGTCTCAGCTTGATTAAAGGAGGTCTGTAGAGAGAACTCTGCTCTTTTGTAAGAAGAAAATACATGGTAGCACCGAGAGAATAAATATCACTTCTTGTTTGAGGATATCCAACACATTGTTCGGGTGCTGCATACATTTCCGTACCTACAGAAGTGCTCATAACAGCATTCTGATCAACAGGTCTTGCAAAACCAAAATCTACCAGCATTAAACGGTTATTTGTCGAACCCAAAATAAGGTTTGCAGGTGTTAAGTCTCTGTGTATGATAGGCTCCGGACGGGAATGTAAATAATCAAGAACATCACAGACTTCTATTGCCCATTTTAAAACCATTTCTTCAGGTATATTTTCCCTCCGTTCTGTCACATAAGTATAAAGATCACAACCTTCTATATAGTCCATAATCATATAATAATTATAGGTATTTTCATTAAAAAAATCTGTTACTTTTGGTATGGAAGGATGATCCAGCTCTGTCAGAAGCCTGGCTTCATCTAAAAAACGACCGGTTATATAATCATTTATCTCTGCATTTTCTTCATAAATAAACATCTGCTTTACAGCACAGATACAATCTTCATAAATATCATAACCAAGATAAACTGCTCCCATACCGCCGGCTTTTATAGCTTTCTTAATCTCATATCTGTTTATTAAAAGGGTACCGACAGGTAACTGATTTATAAAAAAACCGCAACTTCCACATACATTATTATCATTATAGTCCGAACTGCCACAGTTAGGACAGATTATGTCCATAGGATTCATGAAAAAATCTCCTGACATAATTTTTTATTATATCTATGTTCATAAACAATTATAATTAAAATTATAAGAAGAACAGTTCGCTAGATTACTTATCAGTAATCTTCATATATTTATCATAATAAATAAAACTCCTACTGAAAAATAAAATTATTATATTGACATAATATTTATTTATTGTATTATTTTAGTGTAATAATTACACTAAAATTATAGTAAAAAATACAATTATCCTATTGACATAAATATTTATTTATTGTATTATATTAGTGTAATAATTACACTAATATTACAGTAAAAAATAAAATAAGGGTGTGAGCATATGTCCATATACACAGGTATTCAGAAAAGATGGATTGAAGGAGATTATGGAGGCTCCTACAGGCCGGGAGAAAATGGCATAGAAATCAGATGTCAATTTTTCAGACGTTATCTCGGTCGGGATAATGTAATTATTCCCAATACAGGATTTTACAGAGACGGTCTCGCAAGACCTCTCATTATTACAACTGATTTACTGGCAGGAACTCTGGATCAATACGGGAACCAGATAGAAGGAAAATCTGACGGTCTTTATTATCCCCATCTTTCGGAAGAATATGAACCTTCTCTGAATCCTTTAAAACTTCTTCTGGCCAGAGTGAAAGAGGAAAAATTACTTGCTATATTTCCCGGAGATCAGCATGAAAATCCTATGTTATTTGACCCAAACAGGCTTACAACAACAATTCTGGACAGAGATTATAGTAAACTCAGCAAAAGAGAAAGAGCCATTACAGAAAAAAGGTTTCAAAATTGGACAGGGAAAAGACTTCCTCTTGCTATATGGAAAGAAATCTTTATAGATAAAAATGCCGGAAATCCGAGGGGAGACATGATGGGAAAAGAAAGCAGAAATTTTTTACCTCACTGTACGGAAGGTATAGTAGAATATATTGAACCGGTTCTGGAACTTTTCACTGTTCAGAAGCTGGAGCTGGAAAAACATATACATTCAGGAGGAGCTGTTCCAGAAGCCCGGTGGCTCCCTGTACCCAAAGATGGTCTCACAGTTGATATGCCACCTGATAAAAGAGGTATTGGAGGCAATAAACTGGATGAAATCTTAAATGCTGCTTTTACAGGAGGTTATTTTCAGGGAGATGATCACAGACAGCAAAAAAGAGCAATAATAGCGGGAGCATGTTATGAATATTCAGTAAGACTACTCATAGAACATCTTATAGACGCAGATATAAATGTTATATGGCTCATGACATGCACAAAAGGTCTGGACATATTTTCTTCAAAATTACATACTGCCCATTATTTAAAAGAACTTTATGGAAAAAAACTTTTCTGTACCTATGACTGGCCTGAAAGATTACTGGGGCCAAAACCTCTATTATGGGATAATTTTCAAACAAATATTATAAAAAAAGATCAGGAACAGCATCAAATATGGTGGAAGCAATATGAAAAACAAATAAAAGAAAGAAAAACTTCCACAGGGAAAAATATTTTTATCACGGAAAAAGAAATAATGGAATATGTGAATCGTGAAGGGTGAAAAGTAGGGGTGAAACCCTGTGTTCGCCCGATATCGGTGAAAATACGCATCACCCATCACACATCACGTATAAAAAGGAGGTAGTAATGAAAATGAACAATCCGGAAATATTTAATACAGCTACATGGAATTTCCTGGCAGGTGACAGAACAGTTGAATATATACTTAAAGACAGAAGACTAAGAAAAATAACAGTAAGAGGAGGTATTGGCACGGTTTTACCTACAGTGGCAGGCATAAAAGATATGGAAAAAATCGGGTGGAAAGATTCTATAGCAGCAGAAGTCTGTGTTCCATCCAATGGATTATCATCCCATTGTGGTTTTACAGGAGAAGAAATAGAGGAGAATAATTTTTATCAGTATTTACTTGAGAAAATCTATGGAGTTCAGTTATGTAATTATCAGTATTTTCCCGATCAGCTCATTATAATAATGAATATGACAGAAGAAAATAAAGAGGCACAGCATATAAGTCTTCCTGTTTTAAACCTTCTGGAACAATGTAAAGAAGAAAAAATAATATTTACCTGTCCGAGACATGAAAGATTACTTCCTGAATTCAGAAAGCATGTTATAAAAGCATATTCTACAATATACTGGGACGGATTGAACGCTTTTTTCTCAGGTTCTGTAGAAGAAGCAGTTAAAGAGATAAATCCCCGGAGAATAGTAGTAACAGGAGCATGTGGGAAACATGTTTTTTATACTGCCATAGGAGCAGTTGATTATTTTATAATTCAAGATTCACTGTTTAAAAGTCCTGCCAGTCTCCATCTATGGGATATAATGGACAGAGGTAAAAAGGTTTCAGTCATATCTCATCTGTATAATAAAAAAAAAGGTAAAACTTCATTAGAAAACCTTTTATTAAAACATCTCACAGAAACTTTCAAAGTAAATATTTCATCTGATTTCAGATATTCTACTGTATCAGGTCATAAAATTATGATTGATATAGAATAGTGAGGTGACTTATGGCGGTAACATATAAAAAAAGCCTGAAAAACAGATATAAACTGATAACACAACTGGGCCATGGCGGTATGGGGGCAGTATATAAAGCAAAAGATGAAATTCTGAATATACATGTGGCAGTAAAAGAACTTTTTAATCAATCAAAAGAATCTGTAGAACAATTTGAAAAAGAAGCAAAAATTCTGGCGCGACTCAATCATGCTTCACTCCCAAGGGTAACGGATTTTTTCGAAGAACATGGTAAAAAATACCTCGTAATGGATTATATAGAAGGAGATGATTTGGAAAAAATACTGGAAAATACTTCCGAGTTTCTGCCGGAGAATAGAGTAAAAGAATGGATAATAGAACTTCTCAATACATTACAATATGTTCACAGTAAAGGTATAATACACAGGGATATAAAACCTGCAAATTTAAAACAAAATCCTTCGGGAAACATTATTCTCGTAGATTTTGGCATAGCAAAAGCAGGATTTAATTCTATGACAAATATTGGAGCCACAGGGTTTACTCCATATATGGCTCCACCTGAACAGTGTACCGGCAGCGGAAGAACAGGTGTATATTCTGATATATATTCAACCGGTGCTACAATGTACTATTTGCTGACAAAAACAGTGCCTGCAGAATCTGTTATGAGAATGATGGGTATAGAGCTGATAAAACCATCACAGATAAACCGGGCCATACACAAAGAAACAGAAAAAATAATTCTCAAATCTATGAGTCTGGAAATAAACTCCAGATATTCCAGTGCAAAAGAAATGAAAGAAGCTCTTTCGGTTGTAAATGAATCAAGTATATCAACATATGTATTCAGGCGGGATATAAGAAAATTTTAACTCAGGTACTGTAAATAAATAACCCTGTCAAATTATATAAACGGCTATTATCCTCGTGTCACGATACAAATGTAACTATGACGTAATTATTTTCTGACAACACCTTATCCCGGTAATCTCATTAAGAACCTGTTTCACCCTTCACTCCTCACTATTCACCTTTTACTCTTTACTCTTCACTTTTCACTCTTCACTCTTCACTATTTCCACATGGTTCACAGGAAATATCCCTGAGTATAGAAAGTAATCTTTTTTTAGTGAAAGGTTTTGTTATAGTATATTGAACACCAAGTCTCCTGGCTCTGTTAAAAATCTCATCTTCTCTGTCAAAGGTAACGCCTGAAATGGCAATTATCTTTACATCAGGACAAGTATTTCTAAATTCCTCTATAGTTTCAAAACCACTTTTCCCGGGCATAATAAGATCTGTTATGATTAAATCAAAGGGATTTTCCCTGTGAAGCCTGATTCCTTCATTACCATCACATGTATCTGTAATATCATAACCTTCACATGTCAACAATTTAATTATAGCATTTCTTAACTGTTCGTCATCATCTATCAAAAGAATCCGTGCCATTTAATTTTACAACCTCTCTTTCGTCCAGTAATTTCCTTATAATTCCTGATAGAGTCTTTATATTAACAGGTTTCATAAGAAATTCTCTTATACCTATAGACCAGTAATTATCACTGTTTATAATATCGGAAAACCCTGTACAGAGTATTACTGGAATATCAGGCTTTATTTGCATAATCTCTCCGGCAAGTTTATGCCCCGGCAGTTCTGGCATAGTTTGATCGGTAATAATCAGATCAAATCTGTCAGGTTCTGTCCGAAACATATGAAGAGCTTCCACGCTGTTTGTTGTGGCAACAATATTATACCCCAGTTTTTCAAGCATATCTTTCATTCCATGGACGATAAAATCTTCGTCATCCACTAAAAGGATGGTTTCTTTTCCTCCTTTTATCATAGCAGTTTTTTCATCAATCTGCTTTCTCTCTGCCGGAACTGCAGGAAAATATATATGAAAGGCACTTCCCTCTCCTGGTTTACTGACAACCTTTACTTCTCCTCTATAGGCCTGAATAATTCCCATTACCACAGAAAGTCCGAGACCTGTTCCGTCTCCTGCTCTTTTAGTTGTAAAATAAGGCTCAAAAATTCTTTCTTTAATTGAAGGATCTATTCCATAACCTGTATCACTCACTGAAAATTTTACATGGTGACCAGGTTTAAGATTTTCATATAAAGAAACATCATCTGAATTAATAAATATATCATCCAGAGAGATTGTAAGAATTCCCCCTTTTTCCTTCATTGCGTAAAAGGCATTTGTGCAGAGATTCATTAATATCTGGTGAACATGAGATGGGGCTCCCATGATCACGCCGGAACTATTTATATTATGTATTATTTCTATGGTAGAAGGAATGGTTGCTCTGATTAATTTCAGAGCTTCTTCAATGACAGGTCTTACCTGAACAGGTTTCAATTGATATTCTTTCTTACGTGTAAAAGAAAGTATCTGCTTTACCAGTTCTGTTGCTCTATTGGCGGCTATTAATATTTCGTCAAGACTTTTTCTTAATTTTATATCTTCCCCGACATCATCCATAACAAGCTCAGTATTAATAATTATAGAACCGAGTATATTATTAAAATCATGGGCAATACCTCCTGCAAGCGTACCAAGGGCTTCCATTTTTTGAGACTGAAGAAGCTGATTTTGAAGTTTAATTTTTTCTGTTATATCACGGATAAATTTCACTACCATTACTGTATTTAATTCTTTATCAAATACGGGGTAGGCTCTGATTTCCATAGTTTTTCCCTGAAACATATCGGAATACTCAAATTCCATATTATCGCAGGAATTAAACATTTCTTTTACCCTGCAGTCTTTACATGGCTCATCCAGATTTCTCAATAATTTATAGCAATGCTTGTGAAGAATCCTTTCTTTCATATATTCCTTGGCTTTCCAGTTGCTCATGACAATATTCATATTTCTGTCTATTACTACAATCATATCATCAATAGAATCAAAGGTACTCAAAAGTAAACTTTCAGTTTTTATTCTTCCTGCCATCTCTTCTTTTAATGTTTCATTTACGTTCAGAAGTTCTTCAGTGCGTTTAACTACAAGCTCTTCAAGAGAATTATGATACCTGTTCAGTTCTTCATTTTTATTCCAGCTTTTAACAAGAGAATCTACGAGACAGAAGAGTTCCTGATGACTGAAAGGTTTTTTAAGATAATATATATTTTCTTTTAAACTCTCTTTTATTTCTTCAAAACTCATTTCATGAGCATAGGCAGTAATAAGCACTATTATTACATCCCTGTCTATACGCCTTAATTCTCTGGCAGTATCCAGGCCATTCATAATGTTCATTTTCATATCAAGAATACAGATTGGCATTTTATGGCCAAAATTATATTCTTTCATAAAATATTCCAGAAGATATAAACCATCATTGAAAATATTAACGGTAAAACCATTACCTGAAGCCTCATAAGAATTGGCTTCTTCAAATATAGATTTATACAATTCCAGAAGTAATTTATCATCATCTGCTATAAGTATATTTTTATTTTCCATCGCATTTTTCCACTGGCCTGTTCAGGGGCAGAGTAAAATAAAAGTTTGATCCTTCCATTACTTTACTTTCCACTCCTATTTTTCCTCCATGTCCTTCAACGATTTTTTTTGTAATTGCAAGTCCCAGACCGGTACTCTTCTCCCCGTCCGTAGCTTTTACAGTCGATCTGTGAAATTCCTTGAATATATGAGGCACTTCCTGTTCCGGTATGCCCTGTCCCTGATCTATTACATTTGTAATAATACAATCTTCTCCTTTTTTTATCTCTACTATTACTTTTGTATTACTATGGGAAAATTTCACGGCATTGCTGATTAAATTATTCATTACCTGCGTTATTTTATCTCTGTCAAGGTTTATATATGGAATGTTTTCATAACTTAAATCAATGGTTATAGATTTTTTATCTGCCAGCATCTGATTGAGAACAATATTCTCTTTCACGAAACTTATATAATCTTCTTCCATAAGTTTGAGAGTAAGCTTTCCTGACTCTATAGCTGTCAGATCAAGTAGATCATTTAACAGTACATTCATATATTTACCTGCTTTTTCGATATTTCTCAAAAATTTAACCTGCTTTTCAGTCAGATTGCTGCCAATATATTCCAGGATATAAGAAAGAGTGGTTGTTATACTTCCTATAGGATTCCTGAGGTCATGAGCAGCCATACCGAGAAATTCGTTTTTCAAATCATTAAGTTGTTTTAATTTTTCATTCTGTTTTGCCAGAAGATCTCTTGCGTGTTTAAGCTCTAAATGAGTTTTTACCCTGGCAAGTAATTCTGCCGAGTTAAAAGGTTTTGTCACATAATCAACGGCTCCCACCTCGAAACCTGTTACAATATCCTCTTTTTCCGACTTGGCAGTCAAAAAAATGACCGGTATATTCTTTGTTTCAGGAGAAGACTTCAGGGTTTTACATACCTCATATCCGTCTATTCCGGGCATCATAACATCAAGTAAAATGAGATCGGGCTTAACCTCTCTGAGCATATCCAGAGCCTCATATCCGCTGTTTGCTATGGCAAGTTCATAATTTACTTTCATTAAAATCTTTCCCAGAAGCTGAAGGTTAACCCTTGTATCATCTACTATTAAAATTAAAGGAACTGTCTGTTCATCCTTATGTTCATTAATTGTCATTTTATTAACACTCCTTATCAATCAAACTCTTGACTTTTTTTATCAAATCAGGAAAAGAAGCCATCACCTTCTCTATGCCTTTTCTGTCAAAATCTTCACAATATTTAAATAATCTATCTGACCAGTCAGATAATAGAGATAAACTATATTTAACAGACAGATTATTAATTTCTCTACCGAATTCCATAATTCTATTTACAATAAAATTTTTCTTCCCATAATTCCATTTTTCCATAAATTCTGTTTCCAGAATGTTAACTATTTCAGGAAGAATTGCTTTCGTATCATCTGTAATTGCATCTTTACAAACAACTATTTCACCTGTATCCACATCCTTTTTATTACAGGGGAAAAAATGTAATAATTTATTCAACAAATCCATTCGTGTCACAGGTTTTGTTAAATACCCATCACAGCCTGATTTCATTATTAATTCTTCATCTTCTTTCATAGCAGAAGCTGTAAGGGCAATAACAGGTATTGATTTTAACTTCATATCTTTTTTTAAGAGTCTTGTAGCCTGGTAACCATTCATAACAGGCATTTTCATATCCATAAGTATCAAATCAGGAGAATGAGTTTTTGACATTATTATAGCTTCTTTTCCATTCTCTGCTTCTATCGTATTTATATTATGAAGTGTAAGAAATTCCTTCAGTAATGACCTGTTAGCCATAATGTCATCTACTATTAATACGAGAAGGTTATCAAAATTTATAAAATTTAAGTCTGCAGATTTGACCTTTATATCTACCATATCAGTTACAGTTACATGTTTGAGTATTACGGTAAAAGTGCTTCCTTTACCGATATTGCTGACAAGAAAAATTTCTCCTCCCATTATATCTACGAGTCTTTTAGTAATAGCGAGGCCCAATCCGGTACCGCCATATTTACCGTGGTCCTGTCTGATACCCTGCCTGAACGCTTCAAAGATTAATGTTTGATGTTCTTCTCCTATTCCAATACCTGTATCTTCTATCATAAATATAACATTTACTATATTTTCTTTAATATATTCCTCTCTCACATCTATTCTGACATAACCTTTATCTGTAAACTTGACGGCATTGCCTACAAGATTAAAAAGTATCTGTTTTACCCTCAATTCATCCAGGAATAATCCTTCAGGTAAAGAAGAAGAGATATGAAGTTTGAGCTCAAGTTTTTTATCTTTTATTTTTTGAGAAAATATAAGTATTATATCCTCAATCAGAGAAGGTAAATTCACTGATACAGGCTGGATTTCCATTTTACCTGCTTCAATTTTAGAAAGATCGAGAATATCATTGATCAGGGCCATAAGTGTCTTTCCACCTGCAATAATAGAACCTGCATAGGTTTTGAGTTTTTCATCGGCAATCTGATGTTCCAGAATTTCTGCAAATCCCAGAATAGCATTCATAGGGGTTCTTATTTCATGGCTCATATTTGCGAGGAAATCGCTTTTTGCCCTGTTTGCAACTTCAGCAGAAAAAGCCATCTGTCTGGCACTGGCTATTGCTTCTTCTAACTGCTTATTTAATGCCTCAGTTTCTTCCTTGGATTTTCTGAGTTCTTCTTCTACGTATTTCATCATTTGCGTTCTATTCCAGACCTTAATAAGTGAATCTACAAGCAGATAAAACTCTTCTCTGTTAAAAGGTTTTTTTACATAATAAATATCATGTTTAAGGCTATCTCTCAATCTATCAGGAGATATATCGGAAAAGGCAGTAACAATAATAATAATAACGTCATGATCGATTTCTCTGAGTTCTCTGGCAGCAGTAAGACCGTCAATTCCCGGCATTCTCATATCCAGAATACAGATAGGAATTCTGTTTCCTTTTTTATATTCAGAAGAAAAATATTCCAGAAGAGCTGTTCCGTTATCAAATGTATCAAGGCTAAAATCTACATCTTTAACATCTCTTTCGAAAAAATCAAAATTATCCTGTTTTCTCATAAATATATGTTTATATAATGTTAAGAGGCTTTTACTGTCATCTGCTACAAAAATATGTTTGTTATAATTTCGCACGGCTATTTATATCTCCATAATAAATTTTATTCCCCTGTTTATAATCGTGACGCATGACGCGTGACGGGAGGACAGTAACCATAATTATCATTTCTTTACAATCTTTATTATCGGATAATTTTATAGCTTCTATAGAGTTTTTCAGTAAATTATTTATTTGTTTTAAGATCCTATCCGAACAGTAATCAAATACCTTCCGGTAGGTGAGGCTCTTCCCCAAAAACCTGTAATCCTTATGATATAGATCGGTGGAAACTAAAATATCTTTTATAGCTAAAGGTGGTTCTTTAATTACATATAAAGAATTACCGGTAATAAGAGGGTAGAGAAATCCTGTAATGTATGTAAATGCTATGTCGTTGGAAGTTTCTCTCTTATTCATAAGTATATTCTATATGAAAAATACAATATAAGCAAGTATAAACACAATAAAAATAACCCGCCCAAGAGGAATCGAACCTCCGACCTGCGGATTAGGAATCCGTCGCTCTATCCCCTGAGCTATGGGCGGATTTCAGATTTTATATTATAACATAAAACAATATTAAAGACAAGATTTTTCGATTTAAAATTCAATCAAAAATTTATATCAAAAATACCTTGACATTATATAATTTTGTCGTGAAAACAATAAAGTATATATAATAACATCAGAAAAAAAGGAGTGAATTTAAATGGGTTTAGGCAGTATAGGGAAAAGTGTAAGTAAAGCAGGAAAAAGTCTGGGAAAAGCAGGAAAGGGCATTGGAAAGGGTCTGGGGAAAACAGCTAAAGGACTGGCAAAAACAGGGTTAAATGCTTCAGGATTAAAAGATATAGCCAGCGGAAATGTAAAAGGAATATTAAAAGGTGTAACAGGGGGAGCCATAAATTCAATGACAGGCGGACTCGGCGGTGTTGCAATTGGTGCCATTGAAGGCGGTTCAAAAGATGGAGTAAAAGGTGCCGTTGAAGGCGGCCTTAATGGCATACTGGGTAATTTACTCGAAGAGTAAACAGGATAAAAAATTCAGCACATCATTTATATCAGGCGGACATGTAAAAGGAGGTTTATTAACAAACCGCCTTTTGTACATGGAGGCACATTTCCCGATACCATATACATTGAAATCTCCCGGTATATCAATTTTGGGAGGGCCTGTAATAAAAGCGATAGGAGGTAATTTTTCCACTAACTCTAAAGGTAATTCATCTATTTTTTCTATAATCTTTCCTTCCAGTACAGAACACTTTGAACAGGTATAATCAGACCAGTAATAATAAACATGTCCCTTTTTCCAGTAAAGAGATGGTATTTCAAAGGGGTGAAGTATTTTTTCCAGTGTTTCACCTTTTATTATTTCATCCTTTAAACTTCGAAAACATCCTTTCTCTTCTGCAATAGCAAGATGTTTAACATGGGAAGGATCAATGCCAATAACTTTACAGGCAAGCTGATCCAGAGCAAGAAATCCTGTTCCTCCGAGAAGCAAATTCAAATCTTCCACTTCATGCCCCAGATCTGCAGGTCCGTTTCCTTCCAGCCCGTTTGAAGCATCTATTACAGAGAGAGAAGGGTTTATTACCCAGGCAAGTTCTGCTATGTTCCTGTGGAGATTCCTGTGAAATAAATTTTTATTTCCCGGTGAAAGAAGTCCTTTCTGATTTTTAAGTCCCAGGCTTACTGTGGTCTGATAATGGGTCTTGAGTTTCGATACATTTATATATTCTCTTTCGAAAACTATCCCGGGAAGGCTGATTAAATCATTTATCTTTTTCCCGGGCACCAGATCAAGATTCATCATGGTCACACCTTTTTCCATACACATATCTCTATAACCGGAAACAGCAAAAGTTTCTTCTACAGGAAAATCAATGGGAACAGGGCCTTCTCCTATCACTATATCGCCAAATCCTTTTTCGTGCAGGTAATCTATTATACCTGCCACGACGTGAGGATTTGTAATATAAGGAGACGACGGCCATGTTGGCAGGGCTATATTAGGTTTTATAAATATCTTTTCTTTTTGAGGAATATAAGAAAGTTCCTCAAGCATAATTTTTACAGATAACGATATAGAATCTCTTATTTTTTTTATTATAAGTGTCATAGAATAAAGGAATTCTGTAATATAAAGCTAAATCCTCCATACATATAAAACATTTATCTTCATCACGCTCTTATTACCGTAACAGATAAATTGGTACTAAAAATACTATATATCGTGACGCGTAACGCGTAACACGTGACGGGAGGAACCAATTCTCATACTTCGTTGTGACCGAACCGGTCATGGTTGTTAGTAAGCGGAACCTCATTTATCGTGACGCATTAGCGTCACAATAAATGAGACAAAAATCCAATGAAGGATTTTATTCTGACATGATGAACTTATGTACAGAAAATTTTTAAGGAGCTGATAGAAGTGATAGATGAAAAATCCAGAGCAAAACTTGATGAACTCACAAGAAAAAGTGTTGATACCCTTCGTTTCCTGGCTATAGACGGAATACAGGCGGCCAACTCCGGTCATCCAGGACTTCCTATGGGAATGGCCGATGTAGCCTACATTATATGGACTAAATATTTGAAACATAATCCGGGAAATCCGAAATGGCCGGATAGAGACAGATTTGTTCTTTCTGCAGGTCATGGTTCCATGTTACTTTACAGTCTGCTCCATCTCACAGGCTATGATCTCACACTGGAAGATTTAAAAAAATTCCGTCAGTGGGGCAGTAAAACTCCGGGACATCCCGAAAGCCATCTTACCGGAGGGGTAGAAACAACAACAGGACCTCTGGGACAGGGTTTCTGCAACGGCATAGGTATGGCCATAGCAAAAAGATTTCTTGCATCCCGTTTTAATCGTCCCGGTTATCCGGTAATAGACTATAACATATATGCCATTGTAAGTGACGGAGATTTAATGGAAGGAGTCACACATGAAGCTGCATCTCTTGCAGGTCATCTGGGACTGAATGAATTAATCTATATTTATGATGACAACGGAATAACAATTGACGGAAGCACAGACCTTGCCTTCACAGAAGACAGGGGAAAAAGGTTTGAAGCATACGGATGGTTTGTCCAGCATATTAACGGCCATAATCATGAAGAGATAATAAATGCCATTAATAAAGCAAGAGAAGAACATGAAAGACCGTCTATTATAATGGCAAAAACCATTATAGGTTACGGAAGTCCTAACAGATCAGGGAAATCAAAAGTCCATGGCGAACCGCTTGGCGCTGAAGAAATAGCCCTTACCCGCAAAGCTCTTCAGTGGCCGGAAGCAACGTTTTATATACCTGACGATGTCCTCAATCATTACAGAGAATCAGTAACAAAGGGAATAGAAGCTGAAAAAAACTGGCAGCATATGATGGAAAAATACGGCACTGAATATAGTGAGCAGTCTGCACAGTTTAAAGAATGGATGGGCGGTACATTACCTGCAGGGTGGAATGAAGATATTCCTGAATTTAAAGAAGGTACCTCTCTGGCAACAAGAGCTTCTTCAGGCAAAGTGCTTAATGTACTGGCAAAAAAAGTGGGAAATATTCTCGGAGGCTCTGCAGACCTTCATCCGTCAAACAATACCTATCTCGAAGGATTTGCTCCGCTGAGAAAAGGCGATTTTTCAGGCAGAAACATGCATTTCGGTATAAGAGAACATGGCATGGGAAGTATAATGAACGGTATGGCGCTGAACGGTGGTATTATCCCCTATGGAGGCACATTCCTTGTATTTTCCGATTATATGAAAGGTTCCATAAGACTCGCTGCCATTATGGGGATTCAGGTGATTTACGTATTTACCCATGACAGTATAGGTTTAGGAGAAGACGGTCCGACGCACCAGGCTGTGGAACATATAGCTTCTCTGAGAGCCATACCTGGACTAACTGTAATAAGACCTGCCGACGGTAACGAAACTGCTCAGGCATGGATTTCTGCTATTGAAAACACTGCAGGGCCAACTGCTCTTATACTTACAAGGCAGGCAGTTCCGTCACTGGATCAGAGCAAAATTAACAGTGCCAGAGGACTCCACAGAGGAGCTTATATACTTGCCGGTTCTGAAAAACCTGAGATTATACTCACAGGAACAGGTTCTGAAACTCATATAGCTATCGAAGCGTACAACAAACTATCGGAAGAAGGGATTGCTGCAAGGGTTGTAAGTATGCCATCATGGGAACTATTCGATAAACAGCCGGAAGATTATAAAAAAGAAATTTTCCCCGGCTCTGTTCCATGTGTGGCTATTGAAGCAGGTGTGAGACAGGGATGGGATAAATATATCGGTGCAAAGGGAGATGTCATAAGTATTGACAGATTCGGTGCTTCTGCTCCGTACAAAATTCTTTATCAGGAATACGGGTTAACCTGTGAAGCTATGGTTAAAGTGGCAAAAAAAATTCTCGGTAAATAATTTATATAAAACTATAATTTTTCTCAAATAAAATCCGATAATAAAATAAAAAGATTATCGGATTTTATTATTTCTTCAGGAGGAATTAACGTATGAACAGGTCTATTCAAAACAAAACTCTTCTTATATTCATACCTTCCATAATAATAATTATTATATCTCTATGTGTATCCTATATAAAATCATCTCAAACCTTAATGGAAAGTGAAAAAGAAAAATTAAAACTCGTATGTGATAAAACAGTTATAGAACTGGAGGAATGGATAAAGAACTGTCAGACCACTGCCTACCTTTTCAGTGAAAACGGCGTTTTTAAAAGTGCCTGCAGCGGGAAACGTATGGATGAAGCAAGAGAAAGAGTCAAAATATACCATAAAAAATGTCCCTTTTATGAAAATATCTTTGTAGCGAATAAAAATGGAGAAATTTTTATAGACTCGGTAGAAGGTAAATCTATAGGAGTTAATATAAGTAAACTGCCTGAATACAGAATAAATGCAGAAAAAGCAGAAGAAGGAGAAACATGGGTGGGAGATGCAGAAAAATCACCTGCCACAGGCAAAGCTGTAAGTTTAATTACCGCTCCCGTTACAGACAGAGGAGAATTTATCGGTATTATGGGTACACCTGTTGAACTGGAAACTTTCTCGGATCAATTCATAACAACCTTTAAAATCGGAGAAACAGGTTATATATATATAGTGGATAAAAGGGGAAGAATGATTTCTCATCCCGACAAAGAACGTATATTCAAACTGAATATATCTGAATTCGACTGGGGTAAAAAGATATTATCAGGGAAAAGTGACTATATCACTTACAACTGGAACGGAAAGGAGAGAGTTGCCTTTTATAATACCTGTGAAAAAACAGGATGGAAAATAGTAACGGCAATAACTTCAAATGAATTAAACGGTCATCTGCAGGCTATAAAATTTATATCTTTATTTATAGGAATTATAATAACTGCCATAATGATAATAATAATATATTTTTTAACAAATTATATACTTAAGCCGATAAAAAATATTTCAGATATTATGAAAGATATAGCAGAAGGGGAAGGAGATATGACAAAAAGGATCTCCGTAAAATCGGAAGACGAAATAGGTCAAATGGCAGAACACTTCAATAAATTTATAGATAAGCTCCAGAATATAATTAAAGAAGTTGCAAGAAATACAGACAGTCTTTCCGTATCATCAAAAGAGCTTGCTAAAATATCTACCGAAATGGCTGCCGGAGCAGAAGAAATGGATAGCCAGGCAGGTATGGTTGCTTCTTCAGGAGAAGAATTGTCTGCCAATATCAACAATATAGCTGCCGGTTCGGAAGAAATGTCTGCTGTTATAAATACTGTAGCATCTGCCATAGAAGAAATGAGTGCTTCCATAGGAGACGTGGCAAAAAATATGGAAAAAGAAGCAAGTATTGCCAGGGAAGCAAACAATCAAACAGGAGAGGCAAAAAAAATCATGGCAAAACTCGGAGAATCTGCAAAAGAAATAGGAACCATTGTAGAGCTGATAAATGATATAGCAGATCAAACGAATCTTCTGGCACTGAACGCAACAATCGAAGCGGCAAGAGCAGGAGAAGCGGGAAAAGGATTTGCCGTAGTGGCAAATGAAGTAAAAGAACTCGCAAAACAGAGCAGTGAAGCTACAGGAAAGATTAACAGTAAAATAGAAATCATACAGAATAATACTGAAAAATCTGTAAAAGCCATAAATGAAGTGGCTTTAATAATTAATGAAGTAACAAAAATAGCTACGTCAATAGCAGCTTCCATAGAAGAACAATCTGTAACAGTAAATGAAATTTCTCAGAATATATCAGGTGCTTCAGAAGCTTCCGGCGAAACATCGAGAAATATCCAGGAAGGGGCAAAAGGAGCCAATGAAGTATCAGGTAATATTCATGCTATAAAGGAAATAACAGGTATGGTATCTAATTCTGCAATGGAAACGAGCTCAAATGCGCAGGAACTTGAAAAGCTGGCAGAAAATCTGAAGAATATTTTAGGGCAATTTAAATTACAGTGAGTAGTGAATGGTGAATAGTGAGTAGAATATAGCACCATCACCCACTACCCACTACTCACTATTTCTCGCTGAAAACTATAAAATTACTTACTCTGTCCTGACCTATAATGCCTGCGGCAGAATGTAATGTCAGAAGATCTTTTACGTACAACTGTGTGGAAGATCCTCCGTCCAGATTAAGAGCTTTCTCACAGTTCCAGTTCATAGAGTATATGGCACCGGCAAATTCATTCAATGTAAGACCGCCGGAGATGGTACTTTCTGTGGCAATAAGAAGTATATTGCCATCTCTGTCAAGACCTATGGCACTTCTGGAAGCTTCTTCCCTGTCTTTATATTCTTTATAGACATGACTGTTCCATATAAGTATGGGAAATGATTGAAGGGCCTCTGTAACATCTGTATCGTAAAAAGACTCTTTTGTACATATTCCATAGGGGTCTCTGGCATCGGCTGTTACGTAAAATACTCCTGAATAATCCCAGTAATCTGTAAGAGGGTTTATTTTTTTGCCTTTTGACATAAAAAGACCTATAGGTGCAAAGTCCTCACCCGGGGCAAAGAAGCCTCCGTTTATTGCCGCAATTACCTGACTGTCTTTTTTTATATCTTCTACCGTTATTCCCCTGTTATGATATAGATTTATATTATATTTAAGAGGATTAATTTTTGCCATATAAATAAAAAATTTAACACCTGTCGATTTTTTAAATTCTTTTTTTACAAGAGGGATTTTTTTTGAAAGCTGTGATGAAGAATTATTTTTCTTTATATTCTTTAAACCTGCAGGAATATATACGGAATCCCCCGGTTCTATAGTATCAACATTTTTTATATGCCTGTTCAGTGATATGAATTCATCATAAGAGAACATTCTTGTAGTATTTGCACAGTATATAGAATAAAAAGTATCACCGGGTTTTACCCTGTACTTTACAAAGGACATACCGGTATTTGCCTGTTTGAGGAGATTATAAGAAGAAAAATTTTTACGGAGAATATGGCTGGTAAAATCTACGGCATTATCCAGGGATGTTTTATTGAATGACGATACACAGCCTGTTATAAATAAAATTACTATAAGCAACGTAAGTCTTGTAACATAAAACATAAGATTATTCTCCACGGTAGACCATCTTCACAAAGTATCGCAAGAATAACCTTATAATATAAATTCTATAAAGATATATAAAATTCCTGTTTCTTTTTTAAATTATTTAGATAAACTGCTTATAGTCGTGACGCGTAACACGTAACGCGTGACGGGTGATTTCACCACTCACCACTCACCACTCACTACTTAACCGCTTTCAATATATCCTCTCTAAATTCTCTGGCAGAGGCATATCTTTCGTCTTCCCTCTTTCTTACCGACTTATCGACTACCCGTGCAAGTTCAGCAGGTATATGCCCGGCACGTTCTCTTACAGGTATGGGATTTTCACTCAGAACCAGAAGAAGGGGATCTGCATATTTCCTCACATCTATTCTCATACCATTCTTTACAGCCATCATACAGTCAAGAGGTGACGGGTAATCGAAAGGATATTTACCAGTAAGGAGATAATAAAGACTTACTCCCATAGAATATACATCTGCAGGAGGCTTTACATATTTATAATTGAGCAGTTGTTCCGGTGCCATAAAAATGACTGTTCCCGCCACTTCACCGTCTTTTGTCATCATAGAACCTCCTGCTTCTTCAAAATTCTTGGCAAGTCCGAAGTCACTGAGCTTTGCCTTTATACCTTTACTGTCTCTATGAAGAAGAATGTTCTGAGGTTTTATATCTCTGTGAATATAGTTTTTTGAATGGGCAAATTGAAGACCTTCCAGACTCTGACAGATAATATCACATGCTTCAATGTACGGTACAGGGCCTGTATACTTTTTTATAAGCAAATCAGAGGCATCTCCGTCACCCAGGAATTCAATGGCAAAATAGTGATCCTTTCCCGTATGACCCTGATCATAAAGTCTTACTATATTGGGATGTATAAGCCTGGAAATTACCAGCATTTCTCTCTGAAACAATTTCTTGTTTTTTTCCGACATGGCTGCCATCGGGAGAATTCTCTTGAGTGCTACAAGCCTTCCTGTTATTGCATGCCATGCTTTATACACCTCACCCATACCGCCTTTCCCCAGTAATGACAGTAATTCATAATCTCCCATTTTATCGCGGAACGTTCCTTCTTTTCTCGGAGGTTTACACAGAGGACAGTAATATACGGCAATGTCTGAGAATTCATCTCTTTTCCCGTCCCTGTTTGCCATGTCACTTACATCTTTACGGCATCCCCCACATAAGACAGGAGTTTCGTCTATAGTATAAGCTTTTTCCTGTTTTTTCTCTGTACACTCTCTGCATGTATAGACAAGACCTTCCAGATCGTCAGCTTTTTTTCCTGCAAGTTCAGTAAGTACATCTTTCCCGCATTCGATACAGTTTACTTCCGGTGACAGGAAAAGAGTTCCTTCTGCTTCGCCTGTAATGTCTTCTTCACGGGCTATATTTATTGTAAGAAGGGTTTTCCCAACCCTGATGGAATCCCTGTCTGAAAGCTGTATCAGTTCACCTTTCCCGAGTTTTCTGTCATTTACCTTTGTACCGTTGGTACTTCCCAGATCCTTTAAAAAACAGTAAGGAGGATTCAATTCAAGAATAAAATGATGGCGTGATATATATCCGTCACCTTTAAGCTGTGAATGGGTATTTATTTTTGATCTTCCCACTACAAAGGTATCATGACGGTCAAATACAAAATCTTCTTTACCTCCGGGACCTTCCTCTATTCTGAGTATAACCTTCATTTTTTTACTGTCTTCAACAGGTTTGATTATACCCAGGGATTTCTTCACATTATGCTCTATTATTTCTGCCCTTACTGCAGGAACAGTCATAAAGGCAAGAAGTTTTTCCATGTGAGTCTTCTGAATGTCAGTAATTTTTTTATTCTTCCAGAACTCCATGAGACGTCTTTCATATATAACTTCCTGTATGTCTCTGTCAAGCTGAATAGCCTTTTTATAACTCTGGTCCGCTTCATCATACAGGTCAAGTTTATCATAAATATGGCCAAGGGCAATATGATAACCTGCTTCATCTGGCTTTAAAGCAAGAGCCTTAAGATAATAGTCTTTTGCCTGAAGAAAATCTCCCTTAAGCAGATATGCATTCCCCATACTGGCAAAAGCGGCAGGATCTTCAGATTTTGTTCCTTCTTTAAATTTCTCTATGGCTTTATCATAGTCTTTACTGTCAATCAATTTTGATCCTTCTTCTATAAAATCCTCTTTTTTATCTGCTTTCAATTTCTGCTGATTTAATTCAATCCATTTCTTAATCTTTCCCGTATGTTCGAAAAGAACATCTCTGTAAAGGGCATATAAAGGGGATCTCAGATAACTGTTATAAACCAGTTCATAAAGCTCCACTCTTTTAGGAAGATCCAGTGTCTGAATTATTTCTGGTTTTACATTTCTTTTTTTAAGTTCTTCGCAGAGTGCCGAAAATTCATCTTCAGGATCTTTCATGTAATTTAATACAGTCTTTGTATAGTCATTCTCATTATTTCTGAATAGCTCTTTCACCGAAAGGGTTATTTCCTGAATACATACTCTGTCAAAGGATTTAATATAAATAGATTTTATAAATGAGGAAGCAAAACACTGGGCTGCCATACCTCCTACAAGCTGAACAAGACCGAGAACTTCTTCACCCATAATGATCTCTCCATTCTTGATGCGTAATGCGTGACGCGTGACGCGTAATAATAATCAGAATATCAGCCATGACACATATTTTTTACAGTATGTAAAAATTAAAAAAGCTTCTTTCTCAAGGCGTCACGATATTTACTGAGGTAAGCATAAATAATACATATATACTCTCGTGACGCGTAACGCGTGACGCGTGACGGGAGGAAAACGTTTATTAAATGCTTATGCTCAGGTCAATAATTATTATAATAAAAAAATTAATGGTTGAAAAGAGACCATGATTTTCAAGATTATTAAGATTAACAGGATTATATAGTTTTTACTAACAGCCATGACCGAAGTGGTCACAACCATATATGAAAATGAATAGATAGTGAAGCATAAGACTTCATCATTTCCATATAAATTTTCTTAATCCCGATCCTGTTCACTCTATAATCGCTTAATTCCGGTCAAATTTCAACCAGATTAACAAAACTCAAGTTTTAACCTTTATTTTCAGGTTTAATATCTTTAAGAAGACTCAATAAATCATTGGGATTGGGTTGATCTTTTGGATTTTCCTTTACCTTTTCCTTATCAAAGAAAGGAGCAGGAACAAAATTCCATTTATCAGGTGTAAGAACAGACATGGTCTGTCCCTGAACAAGCATTTCATCCCATGGAGTATCCTGTGCCCAGTCTGTTTTAGTATAGCCGTATTTAGCAGGTCTGGGTCTATCTGTGGGAAGATAAACTGAAATGCCATGAGAATCCCTGTAAAGTTCGGAATGCTGTTCTGCTATAATAGCACCTTTTGTTGCACCCAGAAGATTTGATGCCTTTTCTTTTATTGATGTATCGGACAGAGCTTTACTTTCCAGTATCTTTGTAGCAAAATCTATTATATCCCTGAACTGACCGTACGGTTCAATAAAAGGAATGGTTTTACTGTATGATTCTGTTTTATTTGCTATTTTTCTCACAAGGTCAAGGGCATCAGGTTTTGCCATTACTTCCCGTGCAAAATCAGACGCCGCTGCTGCAACAGTGTCCATTTTACTTAAATCTATGGCGGAAAGAGTAGGCAGTAGATCCTGCGTTTTCGCACTTTCTTCTATAATCTTCTTTGCCACCTGTTCCGGTTCAATAGATATCTTCTTTTCTGCCATGAAGTTCAGCGCTCTGATAAGCTTGCCTTCTTCTCCCAGTATACTGGAATAAGGCCATCCGCCGCTTCCTTCCGCTTCTTCGGAACCTATCATTATTTTTGCCTGATCCTTTAACTGATAGGCTACTTCAGACTGGCCCATAAGACAGCAGTCAAAACCTATAATATCAAATTTGTCTTTACCCAGAGTTTTTCTTGCCTCATCAATAGCTTTTTCCAGATCGGGAATATTCATAACAGTTTTACTGGAATCATCATTTGCAACACCTGCAAATCCGCCGCCGTGATTGCTTACTATGATGATTGTATGTTTTGCAGGATATTCTTTATGGGCCCATAGAATAAAATCTTTCAGATGGTCAGGATTGGATGTATCTACTTCTCCCAGTTCACCTTTCACAGGAGACGTAATTTCATCGGGATTATCGCTTTTTGTGACATAAAATCTCCTTGCTCCGTCCCACGGGCTTATGCCTCTGTGCTGTCTTGAACCTCTGTCAAATTGAACGAGTATGTTTACCATTTCATTGGAACCGATTTTCTCAAGATCAGCCATATTTTTAGACATACTTTCTTCAAGGGTATTATCTCCTGCCATATAAACAAGAACATTCCATTCCTTTACATTATCTGTTTTAAAAGGAGTTTCTCCTGCAGGCCCAGGCTGTGGTTCCGTATCAGACAGGGCATCTCCTCTGGTACCTGCAAATTTCAAAAAACTTGTATTTTCAGGTAAATCAAAATACTGTCCCAGGGAAACTTCATCATTTAATTCTTCTTTCTTCTCCTGCTTTTTTACTTTTACGGATTGCATCTGACCTGTATGAATTTTATTCGCCAGAGGATTTATGTTATTCATAACTATTTCCTTTCCAGTAAGTTCTATGTTAACAGACATGACCGGAGCGGTCACAATCAGATATGAGAAGTAACATCAGTCGCAAACCTTATCATTCTCATATAAATATCCTGTCCACTATATTATATCAAAAAACAAAAGCTTAAACCTGTTAAATTGTTAACTTTTTGTTAACTTTTTAAAGAAATTTATGGTATCTTCCGCGACAATTTTGAATTTAACCTGTGAACCTTATCCATCAAAAATTTTCTCTCTTCAAAACTATACCATTCTCCCCGGTAATACTGATAGGATGTGTTATGAGCAAGGGGATCTCTTAAATCTGTTTTAAATTTTTCATAGTCAGACGTTCCCGGCACAGGCGAAAAAACAGAGAGGTTGTTTTTAAGACCGAGTTTAAATATGTATTCTATAGTTTTATCAACTTCATTAAAGGTCTGTCCCGGAATTGCCATCATGGTATAAATTCTTATCTCTTCTTTCGTAAACCCGGCACTGTAAAGATTCTTAATGGCATCTTCAAAATCGGAAAGTTTTACTTTATTGCCGGTTAAAGCCTGAATATGTTCATCTACAGTTTCAAGACTTAAATTTATGGTTTTAAAGCCTGATTTCCACAGGAGACCTGCCATGTCACTGTCAATAAATCGTGAATGAACTCCGTTCGGCGTGTGAAATCTCAAATGTTCATCTATCAGCCCGGCAAACAAAATTTTTATACAGGGATTTACCAGAAGGGCATCATCATAGAAAGCAAAATCACATATTTTATACACATCTTTTATAAATTTAATTTCCGCCATTACTTCATGAACATCTCTTGATATAAAACATGGCTCAAGTATTTTTGAAGCACAATAAGTGCATTTATAGGGACAACCTCTTGAAGTCATTACAGAAGCATAATCCAGTTTCTCATAATGAGAATAATCGGGAGAAGAGATTTTATAGAACCTGTGGTTTACACCTGTATAATTTTCAATAATGGCAAGCAAATCTGCCATACATGAACCGGCAAACACATGATCTGCCTGTGAATGTATTTTAGCAAAATCAGAGCAGAGTGTGGCATAAATACCACCTAAAATGACAGGAATAGAAGGAAAAACTCCTTTTAATATGGATATGGCAAGATGAACGCCGGGATACCAGTAAGTCATACCTGATGTTACAAGTATAATGTCAGGGGCGGGAATTTTCTTTAAATCACACAGGAAAGCATCTACAGAGATCCCGTATCTTTTATAATATCTCGGTATTTTTTTATATAACCCGGGTTTCTCTATAATTTCATCTGCAAATTTACCAGTATTATAATGTCTGTCTTTTTTTATTACAGTTTCATGATTTCTGTCAAGACAGTCAATCAAATATAAATTATATCCGTTCTTTCTGAGAACAGTCGAAATATTCAATAATCCCAGAGGTCTCATCCAGAGATCATAGGCTTTGAAATCTATAATCCATGGGTTTACAAGGAGAATATTTATATTATTATGTAACATAAATGTTTATTCTTCACATGTAATTTATTATCCTTTTTCAGTATCGATTATGTAAAAAAATAACCTTATCATAGTTACAATCGTGACGCGTAACGCGTAACGCGTGACGGGAGGACAGAAACCATAATTTGCCAGAGTTATTTTCTTACAGTCCCTGATTAATTGCGTTTAAAAATGACAGGTGATTTTACATACAAGGGAAAAAGAAATTTGTTATAGAATATTCAGAGTGAAAAGTGAAAGGTGAAAAGTGAATAAAATAAGACATTACCTGCCATTCACTATTCACTACTCACTATTCACTAATTACAGATTTATATGCATTAACTATAATTTTCAGTAAAGGTGAATTTACCTGTCGTAAAAAAACGCAATCCTTCTGTGTTCCGGGTTAAGACAAAACCTTGACAGCAGAATATTATTATGGAATAATTGTAGAATATTATGACACTTATAGTGTATTTCCTAATTTATTAGATTCTCGTCACGCGTGACGCATGACGCGTTTAATTCCTGCGCATCACGCATCACGCATCACGCATCACGCATCACGCATCACGCATCACGCTTTGCGCATTACGAAGTCATTATTTATGGATAGAGTTAGAAACTAACTATAATCAGGAGGTTTAATTATGCAAATAATCGACGCTACAGGCAAAGCATGTCCTCAGCCTGTAATCATGACAAAAGATGCCCTTCTGTCGGAAGAGCAGATAACAGTAATAGTAGATAATCCCATATCAAGAGATAATGTAAAAAGATTTGCCATAAGCCAGGGCTGTTCTGTTACCATTGAGGGGAAAGACAATTTATTTCACTTAATTATTACAAAAGGTTCACAGGCAATCTCTGACATAAAAACTTCGGAAATTATTGATTGCCAGATATGCTCAACAGAGAAAAAAGGTGGTACATTATTCTATATAGCTTCGGATCAAACAGGTATAGGAGCTGAAGAGCTGGGACACATATTAATGAGAGCCTTTATTAAAACTATAAAAGACCTTGATGAAAAACCTGAAAAAATAATTTTCCTCAATTCAGGTGTACGTCTTTCATGTAAAGATTCTAAAGTCATAGAAGATCTGAAAGAACTGGAGAAATCAGGGATAGAAATATTATCATGCGGCACATGTCTGGATTTTTACGGCATGAAACAGGATTTAGCTGTAGGAACAATTTCAAATATGTATGAAATACTGTCTGCATTACAGGATGCAGATAAAGTAATAAGACCGTAGGAAACGTGACGGGTGATGCGTAACGCGTAACAGGCAAATACTGAGAATAAAGAAAGAAGGTTGGAAATTAATAAAATGGTATATTTTGACAATTCCGCCACATCTTTTCCCAAACCTCCCTGTGTAATAGAAGCCATAGGAGATTATCTGAAACATACAGGAGCCAGTGCTGGAAGATCTGGATATAAAACAGCCCTGAATGCAGTGAAAATGGTCTTTTCATGCAGAGAAAAACTAGCCAGGCTGTTTAACATAAAAGATTCTTCAAGGGTTGTTTTTACTTCAGGTGCTACGGAATCTCTGAATACTGCCATATTCGGTATTATAGAAGAAGGGGATGAAGTAGTTACAACTACTATGGAACATAATTCTGCTATGAGACCTTTACGATATCTTGAAAAAACAAAATCTATAAAGATAAAATTTCTTAAGATGGATAAATACGGTGCTCTGGAAGAAAGAGATATTAAAGAGAAAATAACAGAAAAGACAAAACTGGTAGTAGTAAATCACGTGTCAAATATTACCGGTTCCATTGTTCCCCTGGAATATTTCAGAGATGTTAAAAAAAATGCTGTCTTACTTGTAGATGGGGCACAATCTGCAGGAATTTATCCACTGGATGTGGAGAAATATTCTATAGATCTTCTGGCATTTACAGGACACAAAGGACTCATGGGAGTAACAGGCACAGGAGGACTTTATGTAAGAGAAAATATTCAGATAAAACCTTTAAAATTAGGCGGTACAGGAAGTATATCGGAAAAAGAAGAACAGCCTGATTTTTTCCCTGACAGAATGGAATCCGGAACTCTTAATACTACAGGTATTGCAGGCTTGAATTCATCTCTTGATTTTATATTAAATAAAGGTATAGAAAATATTCTCTCTCATGAAAGAAAACTTTCCGAATATTTTATGGAAAAAATTAACACTGTTGATGACATTATTCTATATGGCCCGCAGGAGACGGAAAAAAGACTGGCTGTATTTTCAATCAATATAAAAGATAGAGATCCTGCAGAAGTTGGCTATATACTTGACAGAAAATATGATATCTGTGTAAGAGTCGGTCTTCACTGCGCTCCTTCTGCCCATAAAACAACAGGAACTTACCCGAAAGGTACAATCAGAATAAGTTTCGGATATTTCAACAGTTTTGATGATATAGATTTTTTAGTTGCATCCCTCAAAGAGATAATTAAAACATGAACATTTGACGAAATAGATTTTTTAATAGCAGTTCTTAAAGAGATAATTAAAACATGAAAAAATGTGTGGCCCTTTTTAAATCAATCCATGACGTTCTTAAAATAGAAGAAATATTACAGAAAGAACACATATACTGTGATATAATACCATTGCCCAGGGATATAAGTAAAAGCTGTGGTATGGGAATAGTATTTAACTGTAATGACCATAAAAAAATAACAGATAAATCCAGAGAACATACCGTTGAAATACAGCACTTATACAGATTACAAGATGGGCAGTTTCAACTTATGACATAAAGGTGGTGACGCTACAATGACAAAACCTCTTACTCATTTTTCAAAAGCAGCAGGTTGAGCAGCAAAAATAGGTCCGTCGGACCTGCATAATGTTATTAAAGGTCTGCCACTCATGGCAGACCCGAACCTCATTGTAGGGATAGAAAATTCAGATGATGCAGGTGTTTATAAAATATCCGATGAACTTGCACTTATTCAGACTGTAGATTTTTTTACCCCCATAGTGGATGACCCGTATTTATTCGGTCAAATTGGAGCAACAAATTCCCTGAGTGATATATATGCCATGGGCGGAAAACCTCTGACTGTCATGAATATAGTATGTTTTCCCATAAAAGAACTGCCTGGAGATATTTTAAAGAAAATACTCCTGGGAGGCATAGAAAAAATAAGAGAAGCAGGAGCGCTCCTTGTAGGAGGGCACAGTGTGGAAGATTCTGAAATCAAATACGGTCTCTCTGTTACAGGTATAATCCATCCGAAAAAGGTTATTTCCAATAAAGGTGCAAAACCGGGCGATAAGCTTATACTTACAAAACCTCTGGGAACAGGCATCATATCCACTGCCATAAAAGCAGGCATGGCTTCTTCTAAAGCTATAGAAGAAATTACCATGTCGATGAGTACACTGAATAAAAGAGCAGGTGAAATTATGGGAGAAGTGGGAGCAAACGCCTGCACCGACATAACAGGCTTCGGCCTTACAGGACATTTGCTGGAAGTTTTAAGAGCAGGTAATGTGGGTGCTATCATCTATCATGACAGAGTGCCGGTATTTTCGGAAGCCATGAATTATGCAGAAATGGGTCTTGTGCCGGCAGGAACTCATCTGAATAAAAACTATTATTCATGCAGTGTTATTTCTGACACTGACATATCAGTTTTTAAAGAAGATATTCTCTATGATGCACAGACATCGGGAGGACTTTTAATATCCATACCTGAAGAAAAAGCTTCCCTTTTTAAAGAAAAATTTGGAAACTGTGCAATTATAGGAGAAATCATAGAAGAACCTCGGAGAAAAATTATTTTAAAAAACAGTCAATAAATTTTACAGATTACAAAAATATTCATCGTGGTGAGTGATGAGTAATCTCGCTTTACTCACCATTCACTACTCACTACTCACTAATTATGATTAATTTTTTAAAAGTTCACGATAATAAATCAGTATTAAAATATAGACTCTATACAGCTGTTACAATAATATTTGTTTTAATATGCGGCTCTATAGCGACATATAAAGCAGGGATAAACAGAGACAGTGAATTGAGAACAAATTTAATATCCAGAACAAAACTTGCTTCTGCTTCCATAGATCCGGATAAATTAAAAAGCCTCAAAGGAGAACTGTCTGATTTAAAAACCGGTGATTATCAATATTTAAAAGAAAAAATAATTTCTGTTCGTGCAATGGAATCAGATATCAGATTTATTTATTTACTAGGGCTTCGTAATGGGAACATATTTTTCTTTATGGATTCAGAACCGGCGAGTTCTCCCGATTATTCTCCACCGGGTCAGTTATATGATGAAGCAAGTGTAGATCTCAGAGAGATATTTACAAACAAAGAGACTTTCTGTGAAGGACCTCTGCCCGATAGATGGGGCTTATGGGTAACAGGTTTCGTGCCAGTAATCAATCATGATACAGGTGAAATTATAGCCGTCTGCGGTATGGATATAGACGGGAAAGACTGGAATCGTCTTATTACTGCCAGCCGTATTACACCGGTAAGTGTTACAGCTATTATAACTCTCCTATTAATTATCTTTTTTATTCTTCACTGCTTATCAGGTGAATTTTCTATAAAGATAATAGACTCTGAAAAAAAATATCGTACCCTCTTCAGTGAAATGCTGAGCGGTCTTTCTCTTTACAGGGTAATTGTCAATAAAGCTGGCCAGCCGGTAGATTTCCAGTTTCTGGATGTTAACCCTGCTTTTGAAAAGCTCACAGGCTTCAAAAGAGAAGATATAATAGGAAAAAAACGCAGAGATCTTAAGATTGATATAAATGATGAATGGATTAACATATTTAATGAAGTTTATCTTACAGGGAAACCGAGTCACTTTGAAAAATATCATGCCGGTTTTAATAAATACCTTGATGTAATAGTCTACAGTCCTCAACCAGGTCATTTAGCAGTTAATTTCAATGATATTACAGAAAATAAAGAAGCAGAAAAAGCTTTAAAGGAAAGTGAAGAAAAATTCAGATCCATAACTATAGCTGCCCAGGATGGAATTATAATTATGGATAACAGAGGTAACATATCATACTGGAATGAGGCAGCGGAAAAAATCTTCGGATATAAAGAAGAAGAAATAATCGGTAAAAATCTTCACCATACCCTGGCTCCTGAATACTATAAAAAAGATTTTTCAGGAGCTATTGAAAAGTGGAAGGATACAGGTCTTGGTAATGTTACAGGTAAACTGGTCGAATTAAAAGCTTTAAGGAAAGACGGAAAAGAAATTGAAATAGAACTTTCCCTGTCATCTGTTAAACTGGGTAATAAATGGCATGCCATAGGTATTGTCCGTGACATTACAGAGAAAACCAGGGTTCAGAAAGAACTGAAAAAAGCCAGAGATGAAGCGGAAGAAGCAAGTATTGCAAAAAGCCAGTTTCTTGCAAATATGAGCCATGAAATAAGAACACCGATGAATGGAATTATTGGTATGACAGATTTACTGTTAGATACAGAACTGACAGATACTCAGAGAGAATTTGCCCTGACTGTAGAAAAATCTGCAGATTCACTGTTAAGTCTGATAAATGATATTTTAGATTTTTCAAAAATAGAATCAGGAAAATTAGAACTTGAAATACTCGAATTTGACTTGAGAGCAGTAGTAGAAGATGTAGTAGATCTGCTTGCACTGAAAGCCTCTGAAAAAAAACTTGCCTTCGGTTATTTAATGTACAGCAATGTGCCTGAAATGTTATGGGGCGATCCGGGAAGATTAAGGCAAATTCTCATCAATCTTACCGGAAATGCCATTAAATTTACGGAAAAAGGAGAAGTACTGATAAGTATAAAACTTGAAGAAGATAATGCTCCCCGTGTTAAAATAAGATTTTCTATCAGTGATACAGGTATAGGAATACCGGAAGAACTTATAAAAAATCTATTTCAATCCTTTTCACAGGTAGATAGCTCTATTACAAGAAAATACGGAGGAACAGGCCTCGGGCTTGCTATATCAAAATATCTTTCAGAGATGATGGATGGAGAAATAGGAGTAGAAAGCATACCGGGGAAAGGTTCAACCTTCTGGTTTACGGCAGGGTTTAAAAAGCAATCAGGAGAAAGGCCTCCCACAATAAAAATAGAAGATATAAAAGGGACAAAAATACTTATTGTAGATGATAATAAAACAAACCGTTTTGTTCTGAGTCAACAGCTCCGTTTATTCGAATGTGACTGTGCAGAGGCGGAACATGGAACTATTGCTCTTAAAATACTCAATGAAGCAGCGGAAAAGAATAATCCCTTTAACATTGCAATTATAGATATGCAGATGCCGGAAATAGATGGTATAATGCTCGGAAAACTGATTAAAAAGAATGAAAAAATCGGAGAAACCATACTCATTATGTTAAGTTCCCTGGGACATACGGAAGATGCCATAGCAATGAAAGATACAGGATTTTCCGCATATCTTACAAAACCAGTAAAACAGGGGCAGCTTTACAGATGTCTGATGGAAGCAATGGGACGTAAACCTGCAAGAACTCATGTTACAGCGAGCCCGATGAAATCTATTATTTCAGATGAGATAAAACAAAAAACCAGAATTCTTCTGGCAGAAGATAACATTACAAACCAGAAAGTGGCTTTAAAAATACTTGAAAAAATCGGATTTCGTGCCAGTGCAGTCGCAACCGGTAAAGAAGTACTGGAAGCTATTGAAAAGTTCCCTTACGATTTAATCCTTATGGATGTGCAGATGCCGGAAATGGACGGACTGACTGCCACATCAACCATAAGAGATAAAGAAAAAGGTATGAACAGACATATACCGATTATAGCAATGACAGCCCATGCAATGAAAGGTGACAGGGAAAGATGTATAGCGGCAGGGATGGATGATTATATGCAAAAACCGGTTCAGCCAAAAGAACTTCTCAGAATTATAGAACTTTTCCTTTATAAAGAGGAAAAAGCTTCTCCTTATAAACCTGACTGCAGCGAAATAAAAGGAAACGAAATTTATGACAGGGAAACCTTCATGAAGCGTATTGAAGGTGACAGGGAATTCGAAAAAGAAATTATTGAAATGATTTTAAGAGATATACCTGATAACATAGAAGAATTAAGTAAATCTATAGATAAAGGAAATATATCTCATATAGCCCATCTGGCCCATACAATCAAGGGACTGGCAGCAAATATTCATGCAAATCTATTAAAAGAAGCTACTTATGATTTTGAATATTTATGTAAAAGCGGAGAAATAAACATGGAACTTTTTGAACATATTAAAAAGAGATTTGAAGAATTAAAAATATATCTTAAAGATTTTACATAATAGCAGGCAAAAATAGCTAACTGCTGAACCCTTATTCAGAATAGAAAGGAACATGAAAATTGATCGATTTAAAAGGTAAAACAGAAGAAGAACTGGCTAATTTTTTTATTTCCACAGGAGAAAAATCTTTCCGGGGAAAACAATTATATCAATGGATTTATTATAAAAAAGAAAGTGATTTCTCTCAAATGACCAATATAAGTAAAGAACTGAGAGAAAAACTGAAAGAAATTGCTTTTATATCAGATATAAAAATGCGTGACAGGCAGATATCTGCAAACAAAAATACTGAAAAATATCTTTTTGAATTAAGTGACGGAAATCTTATAGAAACAGTTTTAATGAGATATGAAGAAAATCACTCCTCCAACCGTATAACTCTATGTATATCGACTCAGGCAGGATGTGCCCTTAAATGCAGTTTCTGTGCGTCAGGCCAGAAAGGTCTTGTAAGAAATTTAACTCATGTAGAGATTATAGACCAGGTTATTCAGGTACAGAAATTACTCTCCAGTACAGATGAAAGAATCGGAAATATTGTAATCATGGGTATAGGAGAACCTCTGGCAAATTACGATAATCTCATAAAAGCAGTAAACATGATAAAATATTCTCATGGTATAGGAATAGGCCGCAGAAATATAGCGATTTCAACATCAGGCATTGTACCTGGCATAAAGAGACTTGCCCATGAAGGACTGGGATGTAAACTGGCTATTTCGCTTCATGCATATAATAATCAGTTAAGATCTAAATTAATGCCTGTAAATAATACTTACCCAATAGAAGAATTACTTGAAGCCTGTACATATTATCAGAAGATTACAGGTGACAGAATAACCTTTGAATATATCCTCATAAAAGGGATTAATGACGATCTGTCAGGGGCAAGAAAACTGGCAAAGATGCTTAAAGACATAAAATGTGTGGTAAACCTTATACCCCTTAATCCGGTAGACCATTTCCACTTCAGCCCGTCAAATATACTGACAGCCCAGAGTTTTCTCATGGAAATAGAAAAATACGGTATAAATGCAACCCTGAGAAATGAAAGAGGAAGAAGTATAGATGGTGCATGCGGTCAGTTAAGGGCAAGATTTAGTCGTGAGTCGTGAGTGGAGAGTAGTGAATAGTGAATAGAACAGACTCACTATTCACTACTATTACTAATAAATATCCACATTGGGTAAAGGGTGAGAAGATAATGTAGATCTCCTGCCGGGAGCTTCTTTAAATATATAAAGAATCTTTTCGCCTGCTCTCTGAATCCTTCCTGACTGATTAATGAAAACATGTTTTGTCTTACCGGTAGCAATAAGTTCTCCTCCCGGATAGGAATAGATATTATGCAAAAACCCTATAGAAACCTTTGTCAGTTCGTTAATTGACACTTCTATCCTTATCATATCATCATAACGGACAGGTTTTATATAATCACAGCAGGCATGGGTTACAGGCAGCATAATCCCTTCTTTTTCAAAATCTTTATATGAAACACCACATTTTCTCATAAATTCCCCTCTCCCTATTTCAAACCATATCAAATAATTGGCATAATACACAACCCCCATCTGATCAGTATCTTTATAGGTTGCACGAACCACTGTATTTGAAACAATCCCATCGGGAAGATTAAGTTTTGACGACATACATATTTCTCCTTTTAGTTTCGT
>CAYSLJ010000053.1:0-16146 GCA_964431735.1 uncultured Synergistia bacterium
GAAGAGCCTCACACACCGGAAGGTATTTGATGACTTTTCGGATAGGCTCTAATTATGTATCCGGTTAATATGGGGAAATTCATTATTCCTTTTCTTTTACTTCCACCTTTTATGGGAGGATTTATTATAAAATTTATATAGAATCCAGCATTTCACTGACAGACCATATCTGATTTCTTCCGTTATTTTTAGCAAAATAAAGTGCTCTGTCAGTCATATTTATTAACATATCTTTTACCTGTCCGTCCTGTGGATAAGAACCGACACCTCCGCTTATCGTAACATGAAGTGTTTCACATCCGGGGAATTTATGATTTTCTATTATTCTTCTTAATCTGTCGGCAAATTTCTTTCCATTCTGCCAGTTCTGTTCAGGAAGTATTATGGCAAATTCCTCTCCGCCGTATCTGGCAGGAATATCCACGCCGGATCTTATACTCTCTTTGACTAATTTTGCCAGTTCCATAAGAACAATATCACCCTGTTGATGGCCATAACTATCGTTAATTCTTTTAAAATAATCTATATCAAACATCAGGAGTGAAAATTCATGTACGTAACGCTTCGAACAGAGAATCTGTTCATCAAGTCTCTTCTGAAAATAACGGCGCATATATAATCCTGTAAGACTATCAATCGTAGCCAGTTCCTGGAGACGGGCTTTATCTACTGCTACTGATAACTGTGACACCAGGGCTGTCACAAGCCCGAGATCTCCTTCATTATAATCTGTGAGATCATTCTTGTTGGACACATTGACTATACCTGTGACTCTGTTATTTATTATCATGGGAACACACATCAGATTTTTCACGCTATAATCTTTTTCTTCTCTCAACAGAAACCGAGGATTCTTATAGCCGTCATTGGCTATTACAGCCTTACCAGTCTGAGCCACATATCCACCTATGCCTTCTCCCACATTAAATATCTTTTTATTCGATATATCTGTTATATATTTATCTCTGAAAACTCTTAAAACAAGTGACTTACTTTCTTCATCAACAAGCATGATGGAACCTTTCTCGGAATTAACTCCTTTAAGAATGGCATCTAAAATTATCACCAAAATTTCACCGACATCCTCTTTCTGGCTCACAGCCTGGCTTACTTCATAGAGCAGAGCAAGTTCTGAATGAGGTAATTCTGATTCTTTAAGGGTTTTTTCCTTTCTTCTTCCCAGAGCTTTTATTCTGGCAAGTAATTCCTTGGAACTGAAAGGCTTTACCATATAATCGTCTGCTCCTGTTTCAATGCCGACAACCCTGTCTATTTCTTCACCTTTTGCGGTAAGCATTATTACAGGAAGATAACTGAAATCACTGTTAATTTTTTTTAAAACCTCAAGACCGGTCATACCGGGCATCATTACATCAAGGACTGCAACATCAAATTTTTCACGATCAATCCTGGCCAGGCCTTCTTTCCCTGAAGTACAGGTGGTAACTTCAATCCCGTTGAAAGACAGAAATTCTTCTACAAGTTCCAGTAATTCTTCATCATCATCAATTAATATGATTTTCACTTACACACCCCCGGATAGAAAGAGTGAATAGTGAGTAATGTGCTGTTCTATTCACTATTCACTTTTCACTCCTTCAGGTTTCTTACATAACACGCTGAATGTAATAATTGCTCCTTTTTCTCCCGGATTTTCCACCCGGATTTTACCGCCATGAATGGTGACCATCTTCTTCACTATTGCAAGGCCCAGACCTGTTCCTCCCAGCTTTCTGCTCCGTGAGCTATCAGCCCTGAAAAACGGATCGAATATTCTGTCTTTATATTCTTCCGCTATTCCCGGTCCTTCGTCTTTTATGGAAAAAGTCAGATGATCATGTTCTCCTTTTACCGTAATTTCAATATGTCCGTCCGTAACTGTATAGTCTATGGCATTTGACAGAAGATTCTGAATAACCCTTTCTATTTTTAATTTATCCAGATAAAGTTCTTTCAGAGCACCTTCTTCCCTGATATTTACTTTTAAATGTTTCTCTTCTATAAAACTATTAAATCTATCTACTATATCTTTAACAAGAGAAGAAACATCAGTTTTTTCAATATTCAGCACAATTACCTTATCCATTCTGGACAGATCAAGCATTTCCTTTGCAAGGGCTGCCATTTCTCTGATATTTTTCGAGAGTTTCTTTACAGTCTTCGGAGGAGGCATATCACCTGCATCCAGCTGACTCTCTATTATATCTACGGCAACCTGCATTCTGCTCAAAGGAGAACCTATATCATGAGCCATATCGGAGATCAAATTCTTCTGTTTTTCTATCATATCTACAAGTTCATTTGCCATAGAAAAAAAAGCTATATGGAGTTTGGCTATTTCATCATTACCTTTTACTTTAACCTTATTATCCAGATCGGAAAAATCTCCTTTTGAAAATTTTATGGCCTTCTGCGTAAGTTCTGTCAGCGGTTTTGTAATGTACATAGCCAGAGGATACATCATTACTAAAATTATAAGAAAAGAAATAATCAGTCTTATTGAAAAAGAAGACTCAATAAAATGAAATAAAAAACCGGTATAGGCATAGGGATAAAACGTCTCCGGCATGGAAATAACTATATAAGTTTTATTTTCAGCAAAAGAATCGAATATATATATAGGACTTGTACGAAGTTCTTCATAGGCGAAAAAAGGAAGGGGATTTTTAGATTTTGTTCCATAAAGAGGATTACCCTTTACATTATAAATTATTACATCACAATTATAGAGTTCTGAAAATACTTTCATCTCATCAGGGAACGTTTCTTTTTTAAGAGCTTTATTTTGAAGATAAGAATAGATTGTCCCCACCTTTTCACCTGTTACCAGATGAGCAGGTTTTCTTCCTGAAGACAATATCATAGGTGCCATAAGAGCAATAAAAACTATTATAACAAGGAAATATAAATATATTTTTGTATAAAGTCTTGATATTTTTATAGGTATCATAATTTCCTTACAGAATGTTACCCTGTATATATATATCCAACACCCCATACAGTTTTTATCAATTCAGGTTCATGGGGATCTTTTTCTATTTTCTGCCTGATACGGCTTATGGTAACATCAATGGAACGGTCATATGCTATAAATTCTTTTCCCCTGGCAAGATCCATAAGTTTGTCTCTTGATAGAACTATCCCCCTGTTCATAATAAAAATATTTAATATGTCAAATTCTATAGCAGATAATTCTATTACATTACCACGGACTATAGCAATCCTCTTTTTTTCATCAAGTTCTACTTCCCTGACAGGAGCGGTTTTTATCACATGTTCCGGCTCTTTTATAACTGTTAATTTTTCCTTTCTCCTTCCTATGGCTTTTATTCTTGCCAGTAATTCCCTGGAACTGAAAGGTTTTACCATATAATCATCTGCACCGAGTTCTATACCTACGACTCTGTCTATTTCTTCGCCTTTTGCAGTAAGCATTATTACAGGAAGATAACTGAAATCACTGCTTATTTTTTTCAAGACATCAAGACCGCTCATACCCGGCATCATTACATCAAGGACTGCCACATCAAATGTTTCCTGTTCAAGCATAGCAAGGCCTTCTTTACCTGACGGACAGGTTGTAACTTCCATGCCGTTAAATGAAAGAAATTCATCCAGAAGTTCGAGCAATTCTACATCATCATCAATTAATATGATTTTCAAAATTTGACCTCCCCGTATTATCAGTTCTATAAAACTGAAAGATATGCAAGTTAAAGTTGCTGTTTATTACAGGGGTCGAACCTGACAGACGTAAAGTCTGCTACCAGAAAGTATGTAAGCAACTTATGTTATGGCATATCTTTCATATAAAATTATATCATTTAACTTTTAAAAGTCAATTTTTCTTTTCTTCTTTTTCCGTTTTTCCTGTTGTTACCGTCTCATAGTCTTTTCTTTTTTCCAGTAATTTCTGTTCCGACTCTATGGAATTTTTTAAATTTTCAATACTGAATTTAGCTATTTCATTACTCTTTTTTTCAAATTCAGAAAAATATTTTCCTGCCTGATAACCTATTTTGAGACCTGTTTCAAAACTTGTTTGAATTGCACTGTGAAGAGCTTCTCCTTCTTTTACAGGGAAAAGAGCCTGAAAACCGAGTATAACCTTATCAAAAATACCTGTGTCTTTAGCAGGTCCTCTTACGAGATCGTCAAGTTTTACTTCTATCATAATATAACTCCCCTCTTCATTATAGTTTATATGAGAATCGTAATGCGTAACGCGTAACGCGTGACGGGAGGAACAGATTCTCATACTTCGTTGTGACCGAAACGGTCATGGATGTTTTGTACGTAATTTCACTTTTATTTATCGAATTATATCATTCATGGAAAAAATATTCAATAAATGATACTTAAAAAAATGACAGGTGGTTTTACATACAATCGGGAACATTTGTTGCAGAATATTTATATTGGAAGGGTGAAGGGTGGAATACCTTCTCATTCTTCGTTGTTTTCATCCGGTCATGGCAATTAGAGTGAAAAATACTATGACCATGTTACTGACCCGGGCATAAGTATGTAATAAAAGTCCTGCTCCCGTTACGCGTCACGCGTCACGCATCACGATTCTTATATAACTGGCATAGTTTTTGCAAAAAAACATTATTGAAATGGTTTAACCGCTATGTTAAAATTATAATATATTTCATAACTTATTAGAATTTAAGTGAATAGTGAGTGGTGAGTAGAATATGGTAATGTCACTCACTATTAACTGCTCACTACTCACTCATTAATTATGAATTGTTATGAAACTAACTATAAAAATATTTTTGAAAGGGGTGTTAGTATGATAAATTATAGAAAATATTTTTTTATAATTTCTATGTTAATTGTTTCGCTTATTATTTCAACTTTTCCCGCTGAAAGTAAAAAGGTAAAGAAACTGGAGGTCTATGGCAAGGTAATAAAAGTTGATATTTCCAATAGTTATCTGAATATTGAAAATCAGGGAGAAACAATACCTGTTACATTCAGTAAATCCACACAGATAAAATATAAAAATAAAACAATAAGTCCTGACGGGATAAAAGAAGGAGACCTTATAAAAGCCAGCGGCCATTATATAGACGGAGGAGTAATCGCAGAAAAAATAGAGATAATCTCAAGGCAGCAGCAGAGTAATGAAACAGGTGGGCTTATAAAATCTATTTCTCATAATGGTACAGGTATAATGAAACCGGGTGATATATTAAAAGTTACAATGATAGCCTCCCGGGGAGGGGCTGCTTTTTTTAACATAAACAATCTGGTGAACGGCATACCGATGAAAGAAGTATCAGGAGGAAACTATTACGGTGAATATACTATACGTTCCGGAGACAAAATAGAAAACGCTGTAATCAAAGGATATCTGGTTATGCCTGATGGGAAACAGGTAACTGAACAGGCAAGTAATCCTGTAAATATAAATGTAGACCTTTCAGAAATAGTTATTTCACAGATGTTGCCAAAAGAGAATTCAACTATTGATAATAACAGACCGAATATACTTCTGGTTATACAGGCTGACAGTAAAAATAAAGGCATAGTGACTTCCACTGCAAAACTTATGGTAAACGGTGTAAACGTAACATCAAAATCACAGATAACAGAAAATGTCATTACCTATCGCCCGTCAGATAAGTTACCTGATGGTACGAACAAAATAGTATTCAGCGCTAAAGACTATAAGAACCGTCAGTTTATAAAATCCTGGTCTTTTAATATTCAGACCGGTTCTCAAAATAAAGATTTAATTTATTCTGTAACACATAACGGACAGAATCAATTACACCCCGGTAATAAATTGATTGTAAACATGTCAGGTTTATCAGGGGGGAAAGCAACATTTGACATAGGTTCTTACAAAACCGGTATTCCAATGAAAGAAAAAGGTAATGGTATATATACGGGAGAATATATAGTTACAAAAAAAGATTCCATCCAAAATGTACATATATTATGTCATTTAGAGGCATCTTCAGGTCAGAAAGAAAGTCTCACATCGGAAGAACCGGTAATAAGCATTGGCCCCTATTATAATGCTGATTTTTCACAGCCTGAGATAACAGAACCTTCCGATGGAGATACAGTATCTATGCCAATCACAGTAAAAGGCAGGGCTACTCCCGGATATAAAGTACAGATTAATGTTAACTGGCAGATCTCAGTAATAGGCGTCCTTAATCCTGCAGGAACTATGTCAACTAAAACAGTAACAGCTGACAGTAACGGAAATTTTGAGACACAGTTTACCTATGTTGTAAACTTTCCTTCAAATACAAAATATACTATAAAAGCTATAACTATTGCTCCGGACGGCCAGAAGTCGGCGGAAACAATAGTCAATGTCGTACAGAACTGAAACAGTGGTGTAAGGAGTGTTTATGGGAAAAAAAGTTTTCATAAAAAGAACAGAACAATTTAAAATATTAATGGCAAAAAATTCCCTGGATTACTGTATAGCAACTCCTGGGACAAATTTTTACTATATAGCCGGTATAGATACGTTTCGTATGGAGAGATTTATTGGAGTCATTCTGCCGGCAGAAGGTGAACCGTTTATTATATGTCCTTCTTTTGAAGAAGAAAAGCTCAGAAAAGAGACATTTATCAATGATTTCTATCCCTGGAAAGAAGAAGAAAATCCCTGGGAAATACTCGGAAAAATCATTAAAGGAAAAGGGAAAAAACATGGAACAACTGGCCTGGAACCTACAACTTATTTTGAAACTTATGTAAAGCTGAAAGAATATATGACAGGAATGGAATTCAGAGACGGAGGTTTTCTTTTTTCTGCTATGAGACGAAAAAAAACAGAAGAAGAAATAAAAGCGTTAAAGAAAGCAGTAGATATAACAGAAGAAAATATAGATTATAGCCTGAAGCATTTAAAAACAGGTATGAAAGAACATGATCTGAAAACATATATTACAGGAGATGAGAAACTGGTTCAGTTCGGAGAAACATCTTCTTATCCTCACTCTGAAGGAGGAGAAAATACTCTGCAGAAAAATAATGTTGTTCTTATAGATAAAGGGGATATATGGGAAAAATATCATTCTGATATTACAAGAACAGCTTATTTTGGCACTGCATGTGAAGAATTCTTAAAAATCTGGCACATAGTAAAACAGGCAAGAGATGCAGCAATAGAAAAATCAGGCCCTTCCATTCCCTGTGAGCTTGTAGATAAAGCTGCAAGGGATGTAATTGAAAAAGAAGGTTACGGCCCCCGTTTCACCCATAGAACAGGTCATGGACTGGGCCTTGACATTCATGAAATGCCTTATCTTGTAAGAGGGAACAAAGAGGTTCTTGAACCGGGTAATGTAGTCACTATAGAACCGGGGATTTATCTTCCCGGAAAATTTGGAGTAAGGATTGAAGAGGATATAGTTATTACGGAAACAGGCAGAGAAGTTCTTTCAAGAAATCCGGGAAACCCTGTTATTATAGAGGAGTTATCTCTATAATTATAGAATAACACCATAGAAAATCAGTATGAAAGGAGATTTTTTGTGAAAAATGTTATATTTATTCTGGTAATAGCCATATTAATTACAGTCCCTGCCTTTGCGGAAAATTTTACGGAACATGATTTTATCGGTAATTTTATTATTACAGATCCGAAGTGTTCTTACAATCATTATCATGGTGAAATTATCCTGTCAGATAATGGTACAGGTAAGTCAAAAGAATACATAAACAATAAAACCTTCGAACCCTTTTACAGAGATATAACAGATAAAGACGGTTATATACCTCTGAAATGGTCTTTTGACGAATACAGAAAAGAATTGATTATTGACTGGACAATGAACGGTATTTACGAAAAACTGGCCTATTTTAAAAGTACTGTATCAGGAGACAAAAATAATTTTACAATCAGCGGTTTTTCCTCTGACAATACAATCTGTCAGCTTAATTTTACAAGAAATGAAGCGTTAAAACCTGTAATCAAACTTACAGCACATGATTTCACGGGATTTTTCAAAATAAAAAAGCCGGAATCGGGTAATTATTACGGTGATGTCATTCTCATGAATGACGGTACGGGAAAAGTAAGGGAATATGTGGATAATAAACCTGTTCGTGCCGCTTATCCCGACACTCTTGATAAAGACGGTTATTCTCCTGTGAAATGGTCATATAATGAAGAAACTATGGAATTTACATTTGACTGGACCTGCGGAGGAACCTTTAAAGGACTTGGGTATTTTAACGGTAAGGTGACAGGTAATGCAAATAATTTTACACTGGATGGCTTATGGACTGACGGACGGAGAGGAGAATTAAATTTTACAGGGGAAGATAAATGATAATCCGGTATATAATTACTGGCCCGGGCTAAGGAGCTGTCATGAAATAACTACATCATAATTACAGTTTATATCGTGACACGTGACGCGTAACGCGTGACGCGAGGATACTGGTTGTTCTAACAATCTGCGGGATTTGTTTTTCTTGCAGTCCCAGGCATGTAATAAAAGTCTTGCTCCCGCCACGCTTTACGCGTCACGGGAGCATATATATATTATTTATGCTCACCGGTGAAAGGATTAAAAATGAAGTTTCTTTACATCATTTTATTACTTGTAATAGCTATGTTTATAACACGTTGTTATTTAGAAGAGGATACATCTTCCGTTTCCCCAAAAGCAACTATAACTATTAAAGGTTCTGACACTATGGCAATCATCCTCAATAACCTCACAGAAGAATTTATGAAACATAACAGACATGCAGACATATATATAGATAGTGGTGATACAGATACAGGTATAGAAGGATTGCTTAATAAAACAACAGATATAGCTGCAGCATCCCGTTCTATCAATGATACGGAATTAAAACTTGCAGATAAAAACGGAACGGAGATAAAAGAATATCCCATAGCAAGAGATGCTATTGTCATAATAAAAAACCATAAAAATAATATTAAAGCCCTGTCGGTAAAAGAAATCCATCATATCTTTACAGGAAAATATACTGAATGGAATGAAGCAGGAGGGAGAGAAGGGCCCATACATATTTATAATCACCGTCCGGCTTCTGGAACCTATAACTATTTTAAAGAACATGTTTTAAAAAGGAATAATTTTACAAATAAAGCAACCATTCTTGAAAAACCTTATGATATTATTCACTCTATATCGGAAGATCCCTGCGGTATAAGTTATATCTGTTATCAATACTATATTATATGTTCAGATCTGGTAAGTCCGGTCGCTATAAAAAGCAATTCTCAAAATATTTTGCCTTCCGAAGAAAATATTAGAAAAGGCCTGTATCCTGTAAGCAGAATACTTTATTTATACACATCTCATGACACGTCTCAGATTACAGATGAATTTCTTACTTTCTGCACCGGTAATGAAGGATATAAGATAATAAAAGAAAATCAGGCAATACCTTATAACTAAGGGGTTGTAAAAAATAACCTTTCATATTTACAATCGTGACGCGTAACGCGTAACGCGTGACGGGAGGATAAAAACCATAATTTACCAGAGTTATTTTCTTACAGTCCCTGAGGGGTTGTAAAAAATAACCTTTCATATTTACAATCGTGACGCGTAACGCGTAACGCGTGACGGGAGGATAAAAACCATAATTTGCCAGAGTTATTTTCTTACAGTCCCTGAATAGAAAATTAACGGTCAGAGTGGCGTCGGAAAAAATATGTTAATATACTTTCCGGGAGTATAAAATTGAATTTCATAAGAAAATATACAAAAAAACTCTTTAACAATAAATATATTGATCTGACTGTCATATTTATTGTTTTCTGTTCCATATTATTACTGACCTTTGAAACTCTATCAGGTTTTGAGATCAATCAGAAAACCATAGATGTATTGAGCAGCAGACTTGATCCTTACAAACTGGAAGCTCTGAAAACACTTGAGAACAAAAGGCTTTCATCAGATGAATTAATTGCCATTTTAGAACAATCATGGCTCAAGATTGATGAAGAAAAAGAGTTTTATGAGCTTGATGACACATCAAAAAATCTGATAAAGAAAATAAAAAACGATGGAGGAAAAACCTTAGCTCTTATCGAGGACACGAAATTCACAGAAGAAGAATTAAAATTAACCCTGGAAAAACTTGATTTTAAAGCCCTTGACATAGAAAAAATATTTCTTCATTCCATAAAAAGCAAAGAATATTTAAAAGATAAAATTTCCCCGGAGAAATTAAATTTTATAAAATTAATGAAATTCAAGGAATTCAGGGAAGAAGATCTTAAAGAAAAATTGCAGTATGCCTCATTTAACAAAAATGAAATCAAGACAGTTATTTCTTATACTTCAAAACTTCACTTCAATAAAAATGAAATAAAACAGATTTTAAAAGAAAGTCAGCTTATTTTTCCTTTATCTGAAAAAACCAGGCTATTTATAGTACAGCTTGATGATATCATAATAGCCTTTTTTATAATAGAACTCATATTAAGATATTTTTCCTGTGATAATTATAAAATCTTTTTTTACAGATACTGGCTTGATATACTTGCTGTAATACCTCTTTTCAGGGTTTTCAGATTGAGCAGGGTTTTTATTCTTCTAAGGCTCTTTCGTGTTATGTCTTTTGCAGTGCTTCTGGGCCGTCACATGTCATTTTTTTCATCTGTTATCAATAAAAGATGGATAGATTTCTTTTTAATACTCATTTTTCTTATTTTTGTCGTTACCTTCGGGACACTGGGATTGATTTCTTCGGAACCGGCAAAACATCCTACGCCGGGAAATTGTTTCTGGACCATAATATTTTCACTTATCTGCGGAGAATATACAACTGAATTTCCCGACACTGTAATAGGAAAACTTACATTACTTTTTATATTCATAGCAGGAATGAGCATATTTGCTATACTGATAGGTACTGTTTCTGCAATAATGATGGAAAAATTCAAGGAGGGTATAATTATGAGAAAAACCAATTTTGACATACTGGAAAATCATATAATAATCTGCGGATGGGAAAGAAAAACTCTTCAGATAATAAAGGAACTGCAGTCATCTCCTGATTATAAAAATTCAGATATAGTTTTAATCTCCGACAGGGAAAATTTTATTAATATGGATTTACAGAAACCGGGAGTAAAAACTGATCGCATATATCTTATGGAGGGAGATTTTACAGATCCCAATATATTAAGAAAAGCAAATATTATGACTGCAAAAATCGCCATTATACTTCCCGACAAATCAGGGGATAGAAATAACAGAGATATAGATGCAAGAACAGTTCTTACTGCTCTTACCATAGAAAAACTCAACCACAATGTATACAGCTGCGCAGAACTTCTGGACCCTGAATATGAAAGTCATATGAAAATGGGTAATGTCAATGAAGTAATACTCGGCGGCTATTACAGCGGTCTTATTGCTGCCCATGCTGCAATGAATGAAAATATTGTACCATTCCTGAAAAATATCCTTCCTTCTCAGGCAGAAAATAAATTTCAAAATATTCATATTCCTGAAAACCTGATAGGAAAAGAATTCGGTGAAGTAATAGAAAGTCTCAGAAAAAAACAAAAAACCCTCCCTGTAGGGGTAAAAACATCGGAAGGGGAATTAATTATAAATCCATCGGAATATATTATGAAAGATGGAGATTACCTCATAGGACTGGTCAGTAAGTAAGCATAAATTTATGTCACTTAGTACCGCTCCAGATAAGTTCATACCCATATTAAAACCTGTCCCTGGCCGGACTCCTCCGGAAAAGATATGATCCTGTTGCGTGACAAACTGGTTTTTTAGACGTTTAATATTTTGCATCTATATAATTTATAACTCTCTTTTAATACGGCATATCTTTTCCTCCAGAGCCCGGCCAGGGACAGGAGCGTTCCATATTTTTGGGTACCAATTTACCTGTTACGATACTTAGGGACTGTAAGAAAATAATTCTGGAAAATTATGGTTTTTGTCCTCGCGTCACGCGTTACGCGTTACGCGTCACGATTTTAAATATGATAAGGTTATTTTTTTACAACTCCTTAGTGTCCACCGGTCACCGATCAGTTATACCATATATAATTTTCATCAGGTGCCAGCTTTACTGCTTTATCATAGCATTTTTTCGCTTCATCATATTTTCCCTGATGGTATAAAACGAGTCCTTTTTGATACCAGCCTTCTGCAAATTTCGGATCAATTGCCAGTGCTTTATCACATAATTTCATTGATTCTTCAGTATTTCCCTGGAAATATAAAATCATACTCTTATAATACCAGGCGTCTACAAATTCCGGATCCAGTTCCAGTGATTTATCGATAGCTTTCAAAGCTTCTTTAAAGTCTTTCAAATAACACAGGGACATACCTTTTGTAAAATAGGAATTGGCCGAATCAGGGTCAGCCTTTATGGATTTATCAGCAAAATCTTTCGCTTCGTTATATTTATCAAGAGACAATAAAACCATTGCCTTACCGGAATAAGCCAGAGAAGGGATCAGAGTTGAAACATCTTTTCCATCTTCCATCAATTTAATGGCTTTATCCATATATTCCAGTGCTTTACTGTATTCTCTTTTAGAACTGTAGACCATACCTTTATAAAACAAACTGAAACCATGATTCGGTTCATTTTCAATCGCCATGTCAAACCATTCCAGTGCCTTACTCCATATACCTTTTCTGAAATACTCACACCCTTTTAAAAACCATTCGTCAGAAGTCTGAGATCTTTCAGGTGTTTTATCTACTTTTCCGAGAGCTTTTTCTTTATTAAAACATTCCTCTCCTTCTTTATATTTACCGAGCTTTTTAAGAGCTTCTCCTTTATTATGCCATGCAATGGCGAAATCGGGTATAATAGCCACAGTTTTATCAAAACATTGAACTGCTCCTTCATAATCTCCAAGCCTGTATAAAGCCATACCCTTCGGATACCATGGACATACATATTCTTCTCCTACAGTATTGGAACCGTATAAACTTTCCGGAGCTACTTCCAGAACTTTATCAAAGTATGTTACAGCTTCTTTATATTTATCTTGATTATACAGGGTCAATCCTTTAAAATACCATACATCCGAGCTGCCTCCTGTTATTTTTATCAATTCATCAAAGCATGATGAAGCTTCATCGTATTTTTTTATTTTATATAAAGCCGTACCTTTACGAAACAATGCAATTTCACAGATCCCGTCAGAAGTTAAAACTTTATCAAAAATCGAAATAGCCTTTTCATAACTTCCTTCTTCCATCAAAGCATTACCTTTATTTAATAATTCATCAGAATTTTCTGCCATAACACAGGTCATTGTAAAAATCAAAAATAAAATTATGGAAAATAAACATCTATTCATCAAATTCTCTCCATTCATAAATTATAAGTGAGTGGTGAATCGCAGGTCGTTGAATAACGCATCACGCATCACGATTTCTATTATAAACCTTTTCTTTTAATAAGTAAAATATTTCAGAAGGAAATTCCTGTTATCATGTTAAATTATTATATTATAAATTATATCGGAGGTATTATCATGAAAAAATCAATTTTCTTATTACTGGCAATAATAATATCAATCCTTCTACCTGTCATAATTCTGGCAGATAATGAGATAAAGGATTTCAGTAAACTTGTAATATACATAAAAAACAAGGAATATAATAAAAAATATGTCCATCAGAAAGACGGAGAACTATACACTTCCCTTGACAGCCTGAGTAAAGCATTGAATTTTAAATATGTTTATGAAAAAAGTGAAGCAAAACTCTACGTAAACGGTGAAGAATACAAAGGAGTATATAATGTAAAAGGAGACAAAGTATATGTCTCCCTGAAAGGTATTTGTGAATCACTGGGTTATTATACAAATTACAATGCATCTTCAAATATTATGGATATTTCGAGTAAACCAATATCTACAATTACAACTCAGGCAACACCGCAGGCAAATACAATTCCCTATACAGGTAATACAGGATTTCAGACAGGAAGTGGTACCATAGTTCCAGGAAGTGGTATTCAGGGAAAAGTTTATGTAGGAACAACTCTGAGTGATGCAAGAGCCACCCTGGGAGAAGAACTGGGTGCAATGAACCTTAATGATAAAACAAAAATGTATATGTTTGGACAGAACAGTGATATTGCATTATTCGTACAGTCAGATGGTATAGTAAGAATGATAATGGTAACCAATCCGGGTTATAAAACAACAAATGGTATCTCTATCGGAGCATCTATGGATGAGGTTGTGGCTGCATACGGGAATCAGTATTTCACAAAGGACGGTGGAAACTTCGGAAATAAAAGTAATATGACTGCTATGGCCTATCCGAATGGTATTGTATTTCTGGTAGATAATACCAGTCATAAAGTCAGCTATATTGCTGTATTTTCTTTAAATTATCCACTTTAACAAAAAAAGGAGAAATGAATATGAGTAAAAAATATGCAATAGGAGTAGATCTGGGCGGAACCCATATTGCTGCCGCTCTGGTAGATAAATCAGGCAAAACCGGTAAGATTATGGAATGTAACATAGCCCCTGAAGAAAGAGGGGTTAATAATGTGCTGGATAAGATGGCAGAGCTTGTCAACAGGGTTATCTCGGAAGAACATATAGACAGGGAAGAAATATTCGGAGTAGGTATTGACCTGCCCGGTTTTATTGATACTATTAACGGTATATGCCATTTTTCTCCGAATTTTCCCGGATGGGATAATATAAATGTTTCATCTATTCTTGAAAAATCCATTAATTTACCTGCAGTAATTTTAAATGATGTAAATGCGGCAGCTCTGGGGGAAAAGTTCTTCGGTGCCGGCAAATATGTCAGTAATATAATCTGTATGACACTGGGAACAGGTATTGGCGGTGGTATTATTATAAATAACAACCTTCATCTCGGTGCTTCACAGGGTGCCGGAGAAATAGGACATATGACTATAGAACCTGACGGGCCTCTATGCGGATGCGGGAACAAAGGCTGTTTCGAAGCTCTTGTAGCAAGAGGTGCCATCATAAGAACAGCGAGAGAACTTATAGAAAAAAATAAAAGTTCTATCCTTGCTGACGTTAAAGACCTTTCCCCTCTCTCTGTGTTCGAGGCAGCAGAAAAGGGAGACAAAGTAGCCATAGAAACTTTTAATATTACAGGCCGTTATCTTGGCATAGGTCTTTCAAATCTCATTCTTGTATTAAATCCTGAAAGGATTGTCATAGGAGGAAGAATAGCAAATGCTCATAAATACCTCTTCCCTCCCGCCCAGGAAGAGATAAAAAAGAGGGTTAAAATGTTTCCTCCTGAAACATCTCAGGTAGTCCTTGCAGAACTCGGAGCAGACGCAGGTCTCATAGGAGCTGCTGTATATGTATTTCAGAAGATGTGCGATGATTTTTAATTGCCATTCAAGGAGTGTATCATGAGTGAAGAAATAGATGAAGAGCAAGAATTTATAAAGACCATTCTTCAGAGGACATCGGAAGAAAATTTTATTACATCCAATTACCTTCTTATAGAAGAAAGTGCCCTGAATTTTTCCTTTGACGATATAACTGAAGAAGATTTTGTAGAAATCCTAACGGAAATGAAAGAGACAATAAGTAAAGTTCAGGAAGGCTATGAAAATGCCTATATGAATTTAGACAGATGGACTCTGGAAATTGCCACAGGAGACAGGATGTTCAGAGAAGGCCTTAAAGAATGGGACGAAGGCCTGGATTGTTTATTTAAATACTGTAAAGACATGGATGAAGAATATATAAACAGGGGTATAAAAAAAATCTATGAAGGTAATAAAAAACTTATCATAAATCAAAAAATTGAAGAATATGTAGATGAGCAGGTAAAGTTACTTCAGAAGGAAGGTCATCTTCCTTATGACGGTGGAGAAAAAGAAATTTCTTCGTTAAGCAGGCCTGTCGAAAAGCCGGTAATAACCGGTAATATTGTTCCTGTTACAGGATATATGCCATTACTTCCCCCAAAAGAGGAAAAAACAGAAGAAAAGCCACATCCAATTCTTCATGCATCTGTACCATCAATAAATATTTCAAACAAGTCTTCTCCTTCAGAAATTGTTATCTCTCCTGAGAAATCAGAAAAAATTTCAGAAGCGAAAATTCCAGAAGCGAAAATTCCAGAAGCGAAAATTCCAGAAGCGAAAATTTCAGAAGCGAAAATT
>CAYSLJ010000053.1:16246-41684 GCA_964431735.1 uncultured Synergistia bacterium
AGCGAAAATTCCAGAAGCGAAAATTCCAGAAGCGAAAATTTCAGAAGCGAAAATTTCAGAAGCGAAAATTTCAGAAGCAAAAATTCCAGAAGCGAAAATTCCAGAAGCGAAAATTTCAGAAGCGAAAATTTCAGAAGCAAAAATTTCAGAAGCGAAAATTTCAGAAGCAAAAATTTCAGAAGCGAAAATTCCAGAAGCGAAAATTTCAGAAGCGAAAATTCCAAAAGCAAAAATTTCAGAAAAAGCGGTGGGAGACGAAATCATCGATAACATAATCAGTCCGACATCAGCTCAAACTTCTCCTGACTTAGAGGAGGAAAAAGAAAATATTTATACAGGAGAACTTCACATAACTGAAAAAGAGGAACAGGTGGAACAGGCAGAGGCAGAAGCTATTGTAGAAACGATAGATGAAACATCAGGGAAAAAAGCTATGAAGAAACCGGCAGGGCTTTCCAAAAGGGTAAGAAAAAGCACTCATGGAGAAAACTCCCATATATCTTCCTGTGATGAAAAAGAAAAAAAATCCATAAGGAGACCTGCAGGTTTATCCAGAAAAGCCGGTAAGAAAAAGGAAGAATAAACAGTAACAAATGAAGTCTTCATTTGTTACTGTTTATTTCTATTTACCGAACAAATAAGTAAGAACCTTATCAACTCTCTGGTTCCATGACCATTCACTGTGTGTGGCTCCCGGTTCTTCATGATAAAACAATTCTTCTCCGAATTTATAGCCTTTATTTAAAAGCACTTCACCCATGGCTCTTGAATTATCGAGTGTATCGGGGATACCGTTATTATCTTTATCGGACGGAGATTCGTTTGTTCCCATATCAAGCCATACCCTGGAAGGCCCTTTTGCTTTCGGGTCTGCTTCTATTTCCTTTATAAGATACTTATCTGACCACCAGAGTGACGGAGATATGACACCTGTGAGACCGAATATATGGGGCAAATTCCATCCCATATAGAGTGCACTCAATCCTCCAAGGGAAGAACCCATAATACCTGTTTCAGAAGGTTCTGTAGATGTGCTGTATGTCTTATCTATAAAAGGTTTGAGTTCTTTCGTAACAAAAGCTGCATAATTATCCAGATTTCCTCCGCCATGTTCAGGGTCAGGGACAGGAGTGTATTCACTCATACGTTCTGCCCCTCTGTTATAGATTGCCACCATAATAAGATCTTTAATTTTACCTTCTCTGATAAGTCTTTCTGCCGTTTCATCAACTCCCCATTCGGTTCCTCCGAAAGAAGTATCTCTGTTAAAAATATTCTGTCCGTCCTGTATGTAGAGAACAGGATATTTCTTGTCAGGTGAATATCCGGGAGGAAGATATACGAGTACATCACGGTCATTGTTCAGGATATTAGAGTGAAAATTCCTGTGAATACTTATATTGCCTGTAATAGAAGGGCTGTATAATGGTTCACCCATCTTATAAACTGCTTTCAGCTCAGGCCCGTCCGAAGTTTTTTCTTCCGAACCTATTTGTACCAGATCTTTCTGTTCAAATTTTTTCTCTTTAAGAGCAGGTTTTTTTATTGTATCATACCCTTTTATCTGATTGGCAGAAATCTTCATAATCATCTACTCCTCAAAAAACATATTTGCCATAAAGACTTAATGTGTCAGGATTATAATAACACAGAACGGTAAAAAAATTAAGAGCCTTCATGTTAACAGTTTGTAAAAAAATAACCTTATCATATTTACAATCGTGACGCATAACGCGTAACGTGTGACGCGAGGACAGGAACCATAATTTGCCAGAGTTATTTTCTTACAGTCCCTTATCGCCTTTTATAATTCTATCATATCTGCTTACATCATCTATCCCGCTCATAGCAGAGAGAATATTCTTCTGTGCTTCCATTCTTTTTTTACGGGCCACATAAAAATCTTTTCTATGTCTGGCACCTTCAAGTTTTTCTTCTATCTGCTTCAACTGTTCTTCCAGTTTATCTTTCTCAGATGATCGCTCACTCAGTTTATTTTTCAGTTCTTTCTGCTGTTTTTCAAGGTCTTCTATGAGTTCGTCAAGAGTTTCTTCCGGTTCTTCTGTTTTACGTAACATCTGATTGAATTCCGATTTTATTGCTCTGTTCATTTTAAAAAAAAGGCCCATAAAATTAATCCCCTTTCTTTTCCAGGTAACCTGCCAGTTCATTGAAGTGATGAGTAACAGTATAATACAGGGCTTCTATGGACGCCTCAAATTCATTTAAATCCAGATTTTCCATCTGAAGTGTGTCTATAATTACAATCTTATCTCCTTCAATTCCATAGGCGCCATGAACCATTTCTTTTGCGTTTATATCGAGAAGTCTTCTGAAAAATTCCTCTCTTTTTGTTGAAGGCACAGGCATAAGATTGATTCTGAACACAACAAGAGGAGGTACATGGGAAATAACAAGGTTATCTATATCGGTGTCTTTAAGGCTTACGAGCCATACACCTTCTTTTATTACCTTATATTCTGCCCCCAGTTTATTCAAGTAAATTTCTATGTCTGCATTTGTTCTCATAAAAACACTCCTTTTTTATAATCGTGACGCGTAACGCGTAACGCGTGACGGGTGGTTTCGGCGTTAATCGTGATGCGTGATGCGTAATGCGTGTTTTCATCGGTACCGGGCGAACTGTGTTCGCCCCTACTACTCACTCTTCACTCTTCACTACTCACTTTTCACTCCAATAACAACACCAGTACTTCTTCAACAAGCTCCAGCAACCCTTCAGGATCTCTGATTTCTTTTGTAATAATCAGCTGATTATCGGAAGAAAAAGTGGCTTTACCTTCTATTTCTTCAGAAAAATCTCTGAGTTTTCTCTTTGACACATCTGGTTTTTCATAAAAATCACAGGTAATCCGTGAGCCTGTTGCTTTTATGCGTTCAATCTTTTTCTCCATAGCCATTATCTTTATTCTGGCCAGATTGACGAGATTGTCAACTACTTTCGGAAGTTTTCCGAATCTGTCTTCCATTTCCGAACATATGTCAGACAGTTCATTATAAGCGGAAACTTTTGACAGTCTCTTATAAAAAGCAAGCTGCTGTTTCTTATGACTTATATAGGCATCAGGAATATAGCTGTCTACAGGTATTTCCAGTACAGGAGGAGGAAGGGTTCTTTTCTTTTCACCTTTGAGTTCCGCCACTGCATCAGAAAGGAGCTGGCAGTAAAGTTCAAAACCTATCTGTGAGATAAAACCATGCTGCTCTGCTCCCAGTAAATTACCGGCGCCCCTGATTTCCAGATCCTTCATGGCAATCTGATATCCGCTACCGAGCTCTGTCAGTTCAGATATGGCTTCAAGGCGTTTAAAAGCCTGATCGGAAAGGGTTCTGTCCGGGTCATAAAACAGATAGGCATAGGCCTGTTTTGTGCTTCTTCCAACTCTTCCCCGCAACTGATAAAGCTGGGAAAGTCCGAATCTTTCGGCATGGTTTACAATCAATGTGTTAGCATTGGGAATGTCAAGGCCGCTTTCTATTATTGTAGTGCATATGAGTATGTCATACTGGCCGCTTACAAAATCAAGCATTATCTGTTCAAGCTCTCCTTCATCCATCTGCCCGTGACCTACGGTAACCCGTGCCTGTGGGAAGAGGGATTTTATATAAGAAGCCTCGGAAGTAATGGTTTCCACTTTGTTATGAAGATAAAAGATCTGTCCACCTCTTGCAAGTTCCCTGGAAATTGCTTCTTTTATTATCTTTTCACTTCTTTTAAGCAGATAAGTTTTTACAGGTAATCTGTCTTCCGGCGGAGTTTCTATAATACTTATGTCTCTTGCCCCTACAAGGGACATATAAAGAGTTCTCGGTATGGGTGTGGCAGTGAGAGTCAGTACATCCACCGTTTCTCTGAGCTGTTTCAGCTTCTCTTTATGTGCCACTCCGAATCTCTGTTCTTCATCAATTATAAGAAGGCCCGGATCCGATAGTTTTATATCCTTCTGCAATAATCTGTGTGTTCCTATAACCATATCCACTGTTCCATCTTTAAGACCCTGGATTACGGTTTTCTGTTCTTTAGGACTTTTGAAACGGCTCAGCATTTCTACAGTGAAAGGATAGGGTGTAAGTCTGTCTGTGAAAGTATTGTAATGTTGCTGCGCAAGTACTGTTGTGGGAACAAGCATCAAAACCTGTTTACCCGTATCCATGGCTTTAAAAGCAGCCCTTATGGCAACTTCTGTTTTACCGTATCCCACATCACCGCATATAAGTCTGTCCATAGTGTTTTTTGATTCCATATCATGCTTGACATCTGTAATTACTTTTTTCTGGTCATCGGTCAGTTCATAAATAAAGGAATCTTCCATCTGTTTCTGCCATTCCGTATCTGAAGGGAATATATAACCTTCTACTGCCTGTCTTATGGCATAAAGTTTTATTAAATCTTCTGCCATATCCTGAACGGATTTAGCGACTTTTCTTCTGACTTTTTTCCATTCTGCCGTTCCGAGACGGGACAATCTCGTCGTTTCCTCGGATCCTCCTATATATTTCGTTATCTTATAAAGCTGCTCTACCGGTATATAGAGTTTATCTTCTTTTGCAAATATAAGGGATATAAAATCCCTGCTTACTCCTTCCACGACAAGTCTTTCTATACCGTGATATCTGCCAACGCCATGGTCTTCATGAACTACAATATCACCTGTGTTCAGGTCACCGAGACTTACAGGAGCGGAAGAACTGCTTTTTTTAAACTTTCGCTTTCTTTCCGCTGTAACAGTGCCTTTCCCGAATATTTCAAGATCTGTCAGGACGAGAAGTTTTTCGGAAGAAAGATAAAATCCTTCAGGGAAAGGTTCTCTGGAAATCACGACTCTTCCCTCTTCCGGTTCTTCGAGTCCTATTTCCACACCTGCTTCGGTGAGCATTTCTCCAATTCTTCCGGCATAACGGCTCAGTATGACAATAAGGTTTCTGTTTATAAGAAGTTCATCTATTTTTCTTACAAGTAATTTTATCTGTCCTTTAAACCGTTCGGGAGCTTCCCAGGACATGGCAAAACGACCTGTTTCATGTTCTGAAGAAGTGTCTGACATATATAATTCGAGAGTCTGGAATGAATTCAGCTTATCGACAAAATCATCCCACTTTAAATAAATTTCATCTCTTCTGGGAAGTACAAGTCCCTGTTCACTCCTGAAAAAATCCATTTCCTTTTCTCCCGAAAGAAAAGACGATATTTCTTCTCTGAGCTGTGCCGGTTCATCCATGGAAACAACGGAATTTTTCGGCAGACAATCACAGGCAGGCACCAGATTTTGAAAGAAAAAATTCGGATATTCAAGGAGCAGAGAATAATCAGTTCCATCCAGGAGAGCAGATGTCTTATTTAAAAATTTCTCTTCCAGAAATTCCGATTCGTCATATTTTTTTTCTCTTTTAAGCTGTGAAACTCTTTCTCTGAGGCTTCTCTTTACCCTCTCTACTCCCTGTTCAAGTAAAGGGAGATTGCAGATAAATTCCCTTGCAGGGCCCAGGTTCATGGAATTGATATCCTGAAGTGATCTCTGGGTGGAAGGGTCGAATTCTCTGAGTTCTTCCACCTCATCTCCCCACCATTCAATCCTCACGGGCCTCAGGAGTGTGGGAGGAAACACATCGACGATACCGCCTCTCTGGGCAAATTCTCCGGGGCTGACTACGAGGTCCGTCTTTTTAAACCCCATGTTTAAAAGTTTTCTTACAGTTTTTTCTATGGGCAATACGGAGCCGGGAGCTATATTTATAGTGGAAAAATCCGCTTCTTTCGGAGAAGGAAGAAGCCGGAGAAAAGATTTTACCGGCGCCACAATCAGAGGGTAACTGTCAGATTTATTTTCGAACATAGCGGAAAAAAATTTCAATCGTTCAGCTGCAGTACAGGGGTCGTCAACACCTTCGTAATCGGGGAAAAATATGACATCGAGACTGGAAAAAAATGCCGGTGCCAGGCTTCGTATTTCATCGACGAATTGAGATACCTGATACTGATTTGATGCTATATAAACAAGGGGCCTTTTCATGGTAATATTAAGAGCGGACAGGAGCAATAATTTTATGGCTCTCGATACGCCGTAGATTTTTATATTGCCTTTTTCTTCCCTGATAGATTTCAGAATACCGATAAAGTTATCTGATTGAGAAAAAATGTTGAATATGCCTTTCAAGGGGGTCATAAGCAGATTCCTCCGGAAGTATTTATATGAGAATCGTGACGCGTCACGCGAGGACGGATTCTTATTACCGATTGTGAGCAGTCACAGTCTTCAGATTAATAAAAAAATATTATAACATAATTATACTGTAAAATAAAGAACTTCAGGCATATTTCCTTATTTTGTCAAGACTCCTGTGGATTATTGAACAGTATGTTTGATTATTTTCTTCTTTATGATTTTATCCATCGATTAATATCTTAGAACATGATATAATAGTTAATTTTCTTGAAAATAGAAAAGAAAGAGAAAAGGATTTTTTTGATTTTTACTGGAATACAGATAAAATATCTATTAATGGTAGGGAAATGGGTGTTATAGGAAGAGAAATATAATTAAAACAATAGAATAGAGAGAGCTTCTTAATTCAACCTGTCCTGGTATAGAACAAAACTTATTTTTACAAAAAAATAACTACTACTATAATATATATTCATATCGTTTTTGTTTGAGACTTCTATTGGACACAGATAAATAATTTTATTTGCCACTCACATGTGCCGTATTTATCCATAGTTTTTTTCAAACTTCAGGAAGGATTTCCTTATAGCGATGTATAAGATTCAATAAGTTTTTTCATTGAAGGGAGACCAAGCATATTGAATTTCGGTGAACATTTTCCAAGTTCCGGTGGTAAGAAACTTATTGAAATAACAAATATTTACAGATGGATTCTTCTGGCTCTCGGTGCATTTTCCGTCTACACCCTTAACTATCAATATATGACACCGCCTCCTGCTGCCCTTCCCATGGCCGGTGTCATAATACCTGCCATAATAATACTTCTTAATATCGTACTTACAATGTTTTCTTTACAGGTAAAAAATATCTCCATGGCATGGGTTTTAATCGTCATGGAGCTTATAAATTCTTTTATTCTTTTTTATTTTTACGGAACACAGTTCGCTCTCCTTGTACTTCTTGTACCTCTTATGGAAATAACGATTTTTGCCGAATCTGCCGTCATTTTCTTCATTATACTGCTGGCTATAGGTATTATAGTAGTTGGCATGAAAGAAATATTGATAAAAATAGATAAAGTCATAATACCGCCTTTACCGGGCCTGGATGAGGCAATAAAAGATAAAGTCAGATGGCTTGCAAGAATGTTGATGATGAGACCTGTTATAGACTCAATAGTAACAACTATTATCATACTGTGGTTCTCAAATTACGTAATCAACGAAGAAAAAAACTTTGAAAAACAGAAGAAAAGAACAAATGATGAAAGACAGCTCTTTCAGGAAGAAATAAAAGGATTAAACGAGAAACTGGACACAGTTTATCAGGAACATGATCAGATGAATGAACAACTGGTAAAAATGACTGACGAAACAAAGGATGTACAGGAAGCCCTTGTAAAGCAGAAATATTTTATGAAATTTATAAACACTGTAGCATCATCGAAAAACATGGATGAAGCTATAGAGAGAACTGTAAGAAATATAGAGAATGTAATTCCCTGCCAGACAAGCTGCTTTTTTATGGTAGAAGAAGAACATGGAGAAAAAGAACTGGTTCCTAAAAAAGTATTGAGTCCTTTCACTGAAGAAATTAATAATGTAATAATTCCTTTCGGAGAGGGAATAATAGGATGGGTAGCAGAGACAGGGCAGTCTGTAATGACAGGTACCGGCACCTTTAATCCCAGGGGAACAAGAGATGTTTTACGGACTATTCTTGATAATGAACCATCTGCCATCGCAGTACCGGTAATGATACAGAATGAAGTAAAGGGAGTCTTATATTTAAGCCACCCTGATAAAAATACTATGACTGAAGATGATGAAAAAAATCTAAGGTCTGCAGGTATAGTGCTTGCCAGTTTTATGCCACAGAAACCAGTATTTCAAGTAAAAGAGGACACAGGCTTTCGTCAGAGGGAAGATGAGATGAACAGTCTTATAGAAACTCTGCAACATATGATAGTTACAAATAAAGGTCTTTTCAGCAGTTTAAATCTGGAAGCTGCTATAGGCAATCTTGTCGATACCCTTATAAATACATTTGACTGTCAATCATGTCTTATATTTCTGGAAAAGAAAACGGACGATGGCATATTATTAAAAATAACTGCCGCATCAGGCCCCTATGCAGATAATTTTAAAAATTACAAAGTCAAACCTTCAGAAGAAATTATAGGTTATGTCTACAGAAGAGGGAAAGATATACTTATTACAAATGGCACATACAGACCTGATGAACCGGGAGAACCGGAATACAGAGTCCTTCTTAAATCAGAATTATCTGCTCTTGTCATCCCTCTGCAAACTCAGGAGAAAACCACAGGTGTTATATATATGAGTCAGCAAGGTACCGGCAGTTACACAGTTCAGGATCAGGAACTTATGAGCATAATGGCACAATACGGAGCGATTGCCATACAGAATGCCATAGATTATGAAAAAACTGCCAGCATGGGAATTACAGATGAACTTACAGGACTGGAAAACAGGAAATACTTTGAAAGAAGAATACATGAAGAACTGGCCATATGCAGAAGATTTGATTATGGTTTTGCTCTGGCTCTCATAGATATAGATCACTTTACAAGATTCAATGAAATCTACGGAAAAGAAGTGGGAGATTTATTGCTAAGAGAAATAGCAGGACTTCTTTCTTCCTACTGCAGAGAAACTGACTGTATAGCAAGAATAGAAAAGGATCTTTTCGGAATTATATTTGTCCATATAAACAAAAAAAGTGATGCAGTTGTCACATCGGAACGATTGAGAAACTTCATAGAAAATAACGATTTCGGCACAGAACTCGGTGAAGCGCTGCAGCTTACAGTCAGTATGGGAGTTTCTGTATATCCTGATGACGGAGACACTGCAGATATATTATTTGACCAGTCCTATATAACACTGGAAGAAGCACAAAAAAGCGGAGGTAACAGAACATTTTTTATGGGCTAAAATCGTGATGCGTAACTCGTTATTTCACCGGGTACCGGGCGAACATGTTTTGTTTCTATAACTTACTTTTCACTTTTCATGACTCACGACTCACTCTTCACTCTTCACTCTTCTCTTCATCAGGTAAAAAATTCTTATTATAATTACTCATTGCCGCCTCAATACCGGCTTTAATAAAAGCATCAACACCTTCTGCGCCTTTATCTATAACGGTAGATAAGAGTTCCATGTCTCCGGCTGATATACCGGATAATACGAAATTCGCAGCATTACCGTATTCGGCATTACCTATACCTATTCTTAACCTGGGAAAATCATCTGTCCCCAGCAGATTAATAATGGATTTTAAACCATTGTGCCCGCCGCTGCTCCCTTTTCCTCTGAAACGAAGAACACCGACGGGCAAATTAAAGTCATCACAGATAACAAGTACATTATTAAGCTCTGCTTTATACCAGTTGATAAGAGGGCATACTGCTTCGCCGCTTAAATTCATATAGGTCTGAGGCTTTGCCAGAACTATCTTTTCAGAAATCATCCCTTCAGAAGAAGGAAATCTTACAGTTACTTCAGCAATAAAAGCTTTAAATAGACGACCGGAGAAATCTGTCCTGTAAATTCCGGCCAGTTTATCTAAAAGCATAAAACCAAGGTTATGCCTGGTTTTAGCATAGGTTTTTCCTGGATTACCAAGACCGACTATGAGCTTCAAGGCTAATCTTCTTCTTCGCCCTTTCCTTTACTTATAACCTGAGGCTGTGCTTTTTCAGTCGGGAACAGAAGTTCTTCTCCCTCAGGTCTTGCTGTTTCGTCTTTTCCTTCAGTATAATGAATGACAAATTCTCCCGGTTCTCCGAGAATTGTAACACCTTCAGGAGCCTTTAATTGTCCCAATGTAACACTTTCTCCCAGTTTAAGCTGTGTCAGATCGAGATCTATAGACGTCGGAATATTCAGAGGCAGACATTCTACTTCCACTTCCCACATAATATGTTCAACCATACCTTTACCTCTTCCGTCTTTCGGTTCTGCAGTAACATGTATGGGAACCATAACAACAGTCTTATCTTCAAGTGAAATTCTCTTGAAATCTACATGAAGAAGACCTGATTTCAGGATTTCTTTCTGAACATCCTGCACCATTACAGTATGTTTTTCTCCGCCGTTACCGGCAAAAGTAAGATTTAAAAGAACGTTGTCTCTTCCTCTTATTGCTTTTTCCATATCTCTGCTATTTACCTGAACGGAAACAGATTCTTTACCGAGTCCGTAAATTACACCGGGAACATTGCCCATTTTTCTTATTTTTCTGCAATATTCTTTACCTGATAATTCTCTTGTTTCAACCTGAAGTTCCAATATTTCCATAAATTTATCCTCCTATATTTTATAAAATTATTTTATCCGCATTAAAAAATTCTCCACTAAACATTGAGGAGAAAATCAACATTCATTTTTTTGTTATTTATAAGGGCAGCATTTGCTATTACAGTATTATGTTCCACAGAAGAATCTTTAATTCTGGCAAAAGGACCTACATTACAATTTTCTCCTATATCTGTATGCCCTTCAAGAGATGTAAAGGGGTAAATAACACTATCTCTTCCTATACTCACATAAGCTTCTATATAGGTATTGTCAGGATCTATTACTGTAATTCCATTGAGCATAAATCTTTCAAGATGTCTTTTTCTGAGTATTCTGGAAGAAGAAGCAAGCTCAACTCTGGTATTTATACCGCCGGTAGATTCAAAGTCATCAGTGCAAAAACCTCTTACAGAGAGTCCATTCTTGAATGCCATTCCTATAACATCGGTGAGATACATTTCTCCCTGGACATTATCCCTCTTTAAGAGAGGTAAAAACTCCCTGAGAACAGAAGCACGAAAGCAATAAGTTCCTGTATTTATTTCTTTTATTTTTCTCTCTTCTTCCGTACCGTCTTTATATTCCACAATAGCGGTGACTCTGTGGCCATTACGGACGATTCTTCCATAATGACCTGGCTCATGCAGAGTAGTCGTCAGGATAGAAATATCTGCGCAGGAATGCTTATAATCATCAATTAATTGCTGAATCACCGTAGCTGATAACAGAGGGGTATCTCCGGAAAGAACAAGAACATGACCGGGGAAATCAGCAAAATAATCCCATGCCTGAAGCACTGCATGGCCTGTACCGAGTTGTTCACTCTGGAGAACACATTTACCGCGATTTTTCACGGTTTTTTCCACCATTTCATGTCCTTCCCCTGTAACAATTACTCTGTTATAAAGAGAAAGTTCATCAGTAACATCAAGTACATATTCCACCATAGGTTTTCCGTTAAGCCTGTGTAAAACCTTGGGCAGACTGGACTTCATCCTTGTGCCTTTTCCTGCGGCCAGTATAACAGTCAGAAAATTATCCATAGGAATTCCCATTAACCTGGCTCTCACCAGCTATCATGTGAGGTCCAATCAATAAGGGCAGGTCAGTACCTGCAGATTGTTCAATAATGAAGCTGATTAGCCTGTAATAAAAAGGAGCTTTCTGCTCCCTGTAAACACTTAATTCTACTGAGGCGGCAGGATTCGAACCTGCGGATACTGGATCCAAAATCCAGTGCCTTACCGCTTGGCGACGCCTCAACTAAAAAGTACAGTGAAGATATATTATAAAGAAAAAAACCTGTTATGTCAAGTAATTTAAAGACTTGACTTTATATAAATAAAAGGTGATAATTATAATCGTAACAGGTAATACGTGACAGGTGATGGGAGAATATTACAACCTTTAGCCGCCTGAATCATGTGTTATACCTTACTGATGACCATGAATAGTTTCAGCCATAACCGGTAATGAAAAGTATTCCTCGCGTAATGCGTCACGATTAAAACAGAGGTGAGAAAATTATGAAAAATAAATTCAGATCCGTTATATTACTATTACTTTTCTCTTTCATATTACTTCTTCCTGTAAAAACGGAAGGCCAGTATTATCCTCAAACATACGATAACTATAACAATTATAATGAGCAGACCTATACGATTAAACTTGACAATTTTGAATTCCACACGGCAGAACAGAAAGAAACTCAATGGTGCTGGGCAACATGCATTGCAATGGCTCTTAATTATTATGATATTCCCTGCACTCAGGAGGAAGTAGTAATGAGAACTTATGGCACCCTTGTAAATTATCCTGCAAGGGATCTATTTCAGATAGCATCATATATGAACGGCTGGGGTGTAACACAGCACGGGAAAAAAGTCTATGTTACGGCAGAAGCCTATCCGGAATACGTATTCATACCTTTCCAAAATATTATACAGGAACTTGATAACGGAAAACCTTTTATTATAGGCGTAAAAAATGAGGACGGCTCAGGTCATGTAGTGGTATGCTACGGAGTTGACTGGTGTAATACGTACCAGGGACCCTGGGTTACCTGTTTCCATGTTTTTGATCCATGGCCTGGAAACGGCAAAAGTGAATGGGATACAGAAGAATTAAGGATAAGGTGGATGGGGGCCATAAGTATAGATGTACAATCAGGCAGGTGATTTGTCAGTATTCAGCGGCCAGCCCGGGTAGTTATATCGTGACGGGAGGATAATAACCGTTCTAATAATTTAACCTCCCGATTCTAATAAATCACTGACTCTGAAACTGATCTACCTGTTTTTTAGCATCAACAGCCTTATTTATATAGTTCCCCGGATTCAACTGGTTTGCGCCGTCACCGGTAGAGACTCCTTTTTTTACAGGAAGAGGGGGCATATTTGCAGTATTTATACTGAGAGTATTGTATTCGGCCATAAATGTGCCGGTAGCACCGAGTGCTTTTGACACATCCAGAGCTGCTATGTAAATAACACCGTCTTTTGTCAGGTAATATTTTTCAATTTTCTTATCTATTTCGTCATAACCTGAACGTATCTTTCCTACTTCAACAGAAGGAGTTAAGTGGAGTTTTTTCAGAAAAGGTTCTGCCTCTAAATAAACTATCCTGTCGACAGACATGATCTTACCTTCGAATTTTGCTCTGTCTACTGTTACTTCAGGCAGAGAATTATTTTTACATGATATAAAAAAACATGTAATGATTAATATAAGAGTAAATAATATTTTTTTCACAATCTCCCCTCCTTTATACTCTCGTGACGCGTAACACGTGACGGGAGCGAACACATTATGGATACGTATTTTTGAACACCTTTCCAAATGGAGCGGTAATAAGGGACTGTAAGAAAATAACTCTGGAAAATTATGTTTTTTGTCCTCGCGTTACGCGTCACGATTTTAAATATGATACGGTTATTTTTTTACACACTCTAAGGACCGCTCCAAATAAGTTAGTACCCATATTAAAACCTGTCCCTGTCCGGACTCTTCCGGAAAATATATGATCCTGTTGCGTGACAAACTGTTTTTTTAGACGTTTAATATTTTGCATCTATATAATTTATAACTCTCTTTTAATACGGCATATCTTTTCCTCCAGAGCCCGGCCAGGGACAGGAGTGAGTGCCATATTTTTTTGGTACCAATTTACCTGTTGCGGTACTAAGGACCGTAAGAAAATAACTCTGGAAAATTATGGTTTTTGTCCTCGCGTAACGCGTCACGATTTTAAATATGATAAGGTTATTTTTTTTACAACTCCTAATTATATTTTACAACTTTATGTCTTTCAGTTCAATTGTAAATTTCGCTTTTTTAACAGGATTCAAATTCCCATCTATTTTCAAATCAAGCTTCTTTGTGCCGGTCCCAAGTATGCCGTTAAAATTTATAAATCCCGGCACCATTTTCCCACCCGGTATTGTTACTCCTTTATAAAGATTACCGTCCAGAGCAAAAGGCAGATCCACTGTAGAAAAAACCTGTTTGCCGTCACAGGTAAGAGTGGTAAGTTTATTATAAGGTAATATACATATATCTTCTTTTCCTTTATTTTTAAAAGATACATTTACGGTAACATAATCAGGATATAAGTCTATAGCATGAACCTTTACCTGTAAATCATATTTTTCCGCTTCTTTATTTACATCCACACATCTATAAGGGCCAAATTTCACATTAACCTTCCATTTACCTTTTTCCCTGGTAAGACCATCTTTTTTTGTTTCAGTATTTTCCACGGGAGTATCGGAAAACACACCTGTAACAGTGTAGGTTATAACACTTTCAGCTATTGCTTTGTCGGCATTTCCGTCTTCACTTCCATATACCTTTAATAATTTATAATCTTTTATTAACAGTCCCGGAACTATAAAAGTACTTTTGAAATTTTCAATTGTCCCGTAGTATTTTTGTCCTGCCTCTGTCATAAGACTTAAAGCATGTTCATAATCTTCAGATTTTATTGACCCGTAATAAGAGTCTATTAAGGAGGTTATTTCTTTTTGATCTTCATCCTTTACAGGCTTCTTTTCATCAGTTACAGCATCAGGCGTTTCCACACTGACTGTTTTTTCCGGAATCGGAGTGGGTGCAGTGTCTCCTCCATTCTTACATCCCTGAAAAACTGTGATTATCATAAATACAATAATAGAAAATAATAATTTTTTACTCAATATAATCATCCTCTCAATATATAGAACCGAAATTTCAAAGTATATCTTCTATAGTCTCATCTGACGCAAGGTTTGCCATCATATCCAGTAATCTATTCAGATCATCCAGAGAATAATAGGATATTTCTATTTTACCTTTATTTGCTTTTTCTCTGTGCTTTATTTCCACTCTGGTTCCGAATAATTTCTGCAAATTTTCCTGTATATCCATAACCTCTACGGTTTTACAGACCCTGGTTATTTTTTTCTTTTTCTCTCTATCTTTATTCCCTGCAAGTTCTTCAGCCTGCCTTACGGAAAGCCCTTCTCTTATAATCTTATCACAGAACAGTATCTGAGCATCTTCTCTTTCTAACATAAGAATAGCTCTTGCATGTCCTGACGAGATCAGGCCTTTTCTCAAATTTTCCTTTACCTCTGAAGGTAAATTCAGCAATCTGAGTATATTTGCCACAGTAGAACGATTTTTCCCTACTTTTACGGCAAGCTGTTCCTGAGTCAATCCAAATTCTTCAGCAAGCTGTCCGAAAGCTTCTGCTTCTTCCAGAGGGTTTAAGTTTTCTCTCTGAATATTTTCTACAATAGCCATTTCCAGAAGGCGCACTTCTTCTTTTTTCTTTATTAAAGCAGGAATTTTAGATAACCCTGCCTTCTGTGCTGCTCTCCATCTTCTCTCTCCTACAACAAGATTATAAAGATCCCCTTCTTTTACCATCACTACGGGCTGTATCAGACCATGTTCTTTTATAGAATTTGCAAGGTTTTGCAGTTCTTCTTCATCAAAATCTTTTCTCGGCTGGTAGGGATTGGGGGTTATTTCATCTATGTTAATCAGGGCTATCCCTTCTTCTTCCGAAGATGTTATATCAACCTGTGAAAATATAGCTCCAAGCCCTTTACCAAGTCCTTTTTTACTCAAGATTGAGCACCTCCAGAGCCAGTTTCATATATGCTTCAGCTCCTTTGGATGTAGGGGCATAAATACTTATTGGCTGACCATGACTAGGAGCCTCGCTGAGACGGACATTTCTCGGTATAATACTTTCAAATACCTTTTTACCGAAATATTTCTTTACTTCTTCTGCCACCTGATGAGAGAGGTTTGTCCTGGGATCAAACATGGTAAGGATTACTCCCCCTATTTCCAGGTTCTGGTTAACATGTCTTTTTACCATTTTAATAATATCTTCTAACTGTCTTACGCCTTCAAGTGCATAAAATTCGCACTGTATAGGTATGAGAACGAAATCGGAAGCAGTAAGACTGTTCATTGTAAGTATTCCCAGTGACGGAGGACAATCAAGAAGTATATAATCATAACCATTGTTGAAACTTTTCAAACTCTTTAAAAGTATTGTTTCCCTTGCAAGTCTTGAAACAAGTTCTACCTCTGCACCTGCAAGTCTTATAGTAGAAGGTACCATACAGAGGTTTTCAACTTCTGTCTTTTTTATGACATCTCCGACAGGCATCTGATTTACAAGTACATCATAAATACAATTTTTAATTTTATGTTTTTCAATACCAAGACCGCTTGTAGCATTACCCTGCGGGTCAATATCAACCAGAAGAACCTTCTTCCCTTTCATGGCAAGACAGGCGCTCAAATTAACGGCAGTAGTACTTTTTCCGACTCCGCCTTTTTGATTTGCAATAGCTATAATTTTTCCCATAAATATTTCACCCTGTTCTTTTAATTTTGACTCTTTATTTAAAGATTATTTAAATATATATTATGAACTATAAAAATTTTTCTAAAAAATTCACTTTATTCATATGTTCAAAATAGTATATAGCATTTTACAATAGCAGTCAATCATCACCTTTTCCTGTTCTCATAAAGTTCCACTGTAATAACACTTCCCCTGTCAATCCTGAAATAAACATACCTTTTCTTCAAACTACAGTTTTCCGAAAGCCATTTTCTCACAAGTCCATCGGGATCACCGAGCCAGTCCAGACATCGAACCAGCCATATTCTATCGTAATTTGCTGCCAGAGCGGCAATATCATGAGGAATATTTTCCGGCCCTATAGTATAAGAAGGGAAACGTTTTTTATTATAATAATAAAAAGCATTACATTGAAGAGAATCCTGTATAAGTATAACATCACCCTGACGGGCCAGACGTTCCATCTGAGCTACAGATGTTCGCCAGTCAGCATTCTGATGTTTTTCGAGAAAAAATCTGTTACCAGTAGAATAAATATTTAAGAAGAGAACAAATAAAATAAGAACCAGAGCAACCAGTTTATTACTTTTATATCTTATATGCTCTATACCTCTGGCCAGAATAATATAAAGAAATGGAATAACATAATAAAAATGCTTTTCTGAGAATATTCTCTTCGGAGTAAATATAGATATTGAGAGAGTAATAATAAGAGGAATTATAAATAAACAGACAGGCAGATAAAAATCCCATTTATTCCGTTTTTTATAATCACTGACTGCTCCGAAATAGAAGATTATAAAAAACGGGATAAAGATAAAAGGGTAAAAATATACAGGTATGGGAAAGATCCCTCCATAAATCAAATGAATAAAAACGTCTGAAATTATCTTTATATCCGGTACAGGCAGTACCTGTCCTCCTCCGATGGACATGTGTCCCAGAAACATCTTTAACCACGGTAGAAAAAACAGACCTGTTAATATCTGACATACAATCCATTTAATAATATATTTTCTCGTATCTTTCCAGAATATAAAGAAATATATATTTAGAGAAAGTAAAAATATAAAGGCACTGTAATGGGTATAAAGAAGGGCAACAGAGGCTGTTACGTAACCAGTCCACGGAAGAATACCTTTTTCCTGAGTCAGAGCTTTTTTTAGAAAAAAAACAGCCAGTACACATAGCATGCAGAGAAGTGAGTACATCCTGGCCATACGATCTGTAAATACTGCCATAGAAGACAATCCGAGTAATATCAATGTTAAAAGTGCTTCAGAAGAATTTTCCTTTCCATTTGCCAGTTTAAAGGAAAATACAAGAGTGATTATGCCAAATATAGCAGAAGGAAGGCGAACAGTAAATTCATCATGTCCGAAGGCAAGGCAATAATGCATTAAAACATAATAAAGAGGAGGGTGGACTTCCTCTTTTAACCATAACCACTCGTTAAAGGGTCTGGCAGGGAAGAGTGCTGAAAATGCTTCATCAGTCCATAGACTCTCCTGTCCCAGACTATAGAGTCTTAAAAACACACAGATAGAAAGGACAAATAGACTTAACAGAATAAACTTTACTGAAATATTTTTACACATCATTAATCCTTTCAATTTCTTAATTCTTCCCGGACTATTTTTTTGAAAACTTTATTTGTTTGACCTTTACAAAGGATTTTTCTTTTATAAAATTATCCTGAATAATTTCAAATTTATTCAATCTATTAAATTTATAGCCAGATAAATCAATTTCATATGTACCCGTCTCTTCGGTCAGGTTTAACCGGGCAATTTTTTTCCCGTTCAGAATAACAGTTACGTAACTATTCCCGGTGGCAGCAATAGTAAGAGACATCGTGTAAGCAAAATCATTGTTAAGAGGAACCATTATTACAGTTTTCTTCAGATTACTTTTATAGTAAAAATCACAATTTTCTGCTGCCCACTCCCATCCTTCCGGCATATAAAGGAGAGAGCCCGGATCCTGTATATCTATATTAACAGAAGACAGATCCGGAGTTTCTCCAGGCACTTCATACACTTCCGGCATATCTTTATTTATTGCTTTCAACTTCATCATATGTCCGATATAATCCTTAACGGCAGAATTATGATTAAATGGCGGCTGTAAAACAATATATTTTATATTAAAGAAATAAAGAACTCTCTGAAGCCATATTCTATCAAGTTCCATACGATTTTTCTCTATGTTCGTATTTTCTTCCAGAGCAATAATAGTTCCAATAACAGGAATATTTGAATAGTAGTAAAAAAAAGAATCCGGCAATCTTCCCATATATGAATTTAATATTTTTTTATGATGAACTGTTTGATAGTAAATCGTCCTGTGATTATATACTCCTATATGATGCCATCCGTCAGCAATGAAAACAGGTATGTCCAGAACGGTAAAATCCTCTTTCTCTTTTCCGATGGAATAATATATCTGCGGGACTTTAGAATCAATAAGAGGCATCGTTATAGAAAATTCTATCAATATAAATACAGTTAATAAAACTGTTATGAGCATTTTACTGTAACAGGTTTTAGAGAAGAACTCTTTCAGTGAGAACGAGACGAATATTGCCATTGATAAAACTGTTAGAAGAGTAAATCTTCCCGGATTTCTTATAACAGGGAAACAATAATATAAAATAATATAGGGTAATGGCACTGTTACTTTTAAATCATCGACGGGGAAATAAAATATTGACTCTCCTGTTTTTCCCATAATTTTCAATGTAGGTCCCATAGATATAAGGAGAAAGATCATCGCGGTAACAAGCCAGAACCGTTCTTTCTTCCCTTTTATAAAACCATAAATCAATATAATAATCACAGTATATCCAATAAAATGTTCTGACCAGTTAAAATCAATATTCAAATTTTTTATTTTATCTCCCCAGAAAGGATTAAATGATGAAGGAGAGATAAAGGACATAAGATCTGCCGAATAACCGGAAGAAAAACTCAGAGAATTAAAAGAAAAATATCTTTCTCCTTCACTGGAAAAAGCATAAATATAAGGGAAACTCAGTATTCCTGTAAGAAATAAAATAAGAATAATATATTTCAAATTTTTTACTTTAAATATGATTCTTATGTTGTAAATAATTATTACAAGAGAAAAAAATCCTAACATAATAGCCATATAGATAGAATTATAGATATTAATAATAAAAAATAAAGCAACCAGTAAAGAGTTCTTCAGGTTTACATCCTTTATAAATTTCAATAAAATAATTATATAGATCGGCATAAATTCAGTTCTTAAAAGAACAGTATGGCCCAGAATGATCCTGAATAATCTAAAAGGGCAGAATGCAAAAATCAGTCCTGCAATAAAAGAAGACCATGTATCCTGTGTCAGATATTTTGCAAGTAAAAATGTTGTGTAACCGGTTATAATACATGATAGAAAGATATTTAAATTATAAGTAAATGTAATTCCCATAATCCATGTAACAGGATAGGATATAAGTAAATTCAAGAAGGGGCATCCATTAACAAACAGACTGCTTGTGTTAGGATAGGCCAGACAATCCGTTTCAACCAGGTTTTTAATGTCATACATAAACGTACGTGGGAGCCATAAGCTCCAGGCATTTGGCAGAACATCCACACCAATACCTGCAAAGGAAGAAAAAAAATTGAACGTAACAGGATAGAACATTACCAGTGTGATAACAGTATATAAAAATAATATGAGAATATGTTCTTTAGCTTGTTTGAAGAAAGAAATTAGTTTAAACATTTAATGTATTAATATTTCAGCAACATGTTGAAGGCTAAACGATTAATTCTACGGATAACACAATTAATCCTCCTTATCAACCGTACAATTACTTTTATACCTTGAAGGATTTTCCAGTTAATCTGTAGAAATTTGAAAAAATAAATAATAAAAAGAGGAGGTAAAAGGTTTTACAGAAAGAGTGAATTATTCTGCATAAACATTGTTTTAAACCGTGATTTATATGAATATATCCTCTTTTGTGCCATTCCGGCACAGAGAAAACCGGAACATTATGAGTTACAAAATAAAAAAAATCAATATTATGGCTTCTTATGACTGGAGCATGAGAGCGGCTATGATGAACTTTCTTAATTTCCTGGATCCTGTAATAAGTTACAAAAAAGACAAATATAAACTTGAACTGGGAAGGATTGTTGCAAAACCTCTCAGGGCAGGAGACAGATTGAATGATGAAAGTGATTTTATCGTAGACAGAACTGTTCACTGGAACGATTATTACAAATTCTATGCCCAGCAGGCAATAAACTGCCAGATGAGAATAGCAAATCACAGCAATACCTTTCATACACATGACAAACATGCCACCTATGATTTAATCACCAGAGCCCTCCATCCTTCTGACAGACTGCCTGTTACGGTATTACTGCCACAGTTCAGACCCTATACGGAAGAACAGGAAAGACAGCAGTTATGGGAATATGAGCAGGAACTGATAATTAACAATACAAAATTTGGATGGGATGAACACAGGCGCCACACAGACTGGGATGAAGTAAACAAAAAAATAGACAGAACAATAAGATGGAAGAAAAAGAATAAAATTATGTATGATCAATTCTACTGTAAAGGCAATTACCTTCTTGAAACAGTAGAAAAAGAATTCAAAGGCCAGTTTCCTCTCTTTCTAAAGAAAGCTTTCGGAGGGGGCGGCAGTGAGGTCTTTAAAGTACACAGTATGGATGAGCTTTATTATCAGTATGATCAAACAGGAAGCAAATCTTTCCATCTTCAGGAAGCAATAGAAAATTACGATAATTTTGTCCGATGTATGGCTATAGGTCCACAGGTTCTTCCTATGGAATTTCAGCCTGATAAACCGCTCCATGAACATTACAGCCCGGCAAAATTAAAACTGGATAAAGACGTATGTGACAGGACAATCAATTATGTATTATTTATAAATGCCTATTACAGATGGACCTATAATTCTTTTGAAGCACTTATAAAAGATGGAAGCATTCATCCAATAGATTTTGCGAATGCATGTCCTGACAGTAATTTCACTTCACTCCATGTTCATTTCCCGTGGCTCATATGTGCCCTTGTAAAATGGGTATCTTACTGTGCCGTTACGGAAAAGGATATGCGTATAGATATGGAACAGAACAAATATCTGAAAGTATTGAATGATCCTTCTGTTTCTCAGATTGACAAATATAAACACCAGGTAAAACTGAGTAAGGAATATTTTGAAATTGAGAAATTCAACGATTTTTGCGAAAAGAATTTCCCTGATATAGAGGATAAAATGGTAGAGTTCTATGACAAACATTTCGATGAAATAATAGCATATGCCATTGAGATGAGTGATTTCCCGGAAGGGGAACAGGAAAGGTTCTACCACTATTACAAAGATATGATGGATAATATCTTCAGGGCAAATGCAAAGGAATATCTTACAACCGTTATTTATAAATAATTCTTAAATTCGTGACGCGTGACGCGTAATGCGTGACGCGTCGCTTATTACAATGTTATGGAAAAATTCGATATTACAATAGTGGGTGCGGGAGTAGTAGGTCTTGCCATTGCTGCCGAAATCTCACAGACCGGCCGGGCCGTATTACTTCTGGAAAAAAATAAAAAATTCGGACAGGAAACGTCAAGCCGTAACAGTGAAGTAATACATGCCGGTATTTATTATCCCGCAAACAGCCTTAAAGCAAAACTCTGTATTAAAGGCAGAGAACTTCTCTACGAGACCTGTGAGAAACATAATATACCTTATAAAAAATGCGGAAAACTGATTGTTGCCGTAAAAGACCACGAAATCCCCTCTCTGGAACATTTTAAAAAACAGGCAGAAGCCAATGGAGTTACAGATTTAAAATTTCTGGATGAGAAGGATGTAAAAAAAGTAGAACCCTTTATAAATACTGTCTGTACCCTTCATTCACCTTCTACAGGTATAATAGACAGCCACAGTCTTATGCTTTATTTTCTGGCAAAAGCAGAAAGAAATAATGTAATGGTAAGCTACAATACTCCTCTTGCCGGCCTTTGTAAAGCCAGGGGAGGATGGCTCTGTGAAATTCAGGAACAGAACGGAGAGAAAACCAGAATCTTCAGCAAAACGGTTATAAATTCGGCAGGTCTTTTCAGTGCCCGTGTAGCTTCTATGGCAGGTATTGATTATAAACTGCATTATTGCAAAGGTGAATATTTCTCTGTAGGAAACGGGAAATACAGGTTTATCAGGGGCCTCGTATATCCTTCTCCTCACCATGATCTGGTGAGTCTCGGCATACACAGTGTAGTAGATCTCAAAGGCGGGTTCAAACTCGGTCCGAATGCATATTATGTAAATGAAATAGATTATTCCGTAAATACGGACCATCTGGAAGATTTTTATGAAAGTACGAAAGATTTTCTTCCTTTTATAAAAAAAGAAGATCTATCGCCTGACATGTCGGGTATTCGGCCACATCTGCAGGCCCCCGGAGAAAAAGCAAAGGATTTTATCATAAAAAAAGAGACAGGAGAACATGAAGGTTTAATCAATCTCACAGGCATTAACTCACCGGGTCTGACATCCTCCATGGCAATTGCAAAATATGTAAAGGCTCTTATAGAATAAAAATAGCCTGTTTTACAGGCTATTTCCAGTAACTCCAGTCTATTTAACCGCGTCACGCATTACGCATTAAGCATTACGCATCACGCATTACGACTTTTATTAACTGCATATATTATTTTCCCTGAACATATCTCCCATCATTTTAGAGCTCACTACAATTACATAAAGCATGGCAGGGAATACCAGCAGGGAACCTATTACAGTTATACCAAGTATAAAATTAATTACAATGCTGAGAACGGCCGGTATCAATAAAACCATTATATAAGAACCGATGTTTCCAAGAACCTTTCCCAGAATTCCCAGAGGATTAATAGCTGCAAAAAAGCTACCTGAAACAGCATAAACCCCCATAGCCATAGGCATAAGTAATGCTGCAATAAACATTAAAATCGAAGATACACCCATTAAAATAAGAGTAAGTACCGGTCCTCCTATAGCAGCTATAGCTGACAATGACTGAACTGCCGTATTATCAGACATAGCTCCTGCTGTTCCTACTGCAGTCAGAATCATAGGCAAAAAAGAAAAAACCATAAGTATAGCGGGAACAAGCATATAAAACATAGCAAGAAGCACCATCATAATCCCGTCCATAAATAATTGTCCCCAGTTTTCCCATTCAGGCATAGAATCTTTCGGTTCTCTGGCATACTCTCTTATGGCTTTCAACTGATAACCGGCAAGACACAATGACCCAAGAAGAGGTATAAGTGCAACATAAGAAAATAATAATTTCGTAATCCAGTTTGAATCCCTGGTAGGACACATTACACTTCCCATTATATCAGACATAAGTTTCACCTCCTTAAATAATACGTGACGCGTGACGCGTGACGCGTGACGCGAGGCTCATATATTCACCACCCGGTTATATAATACCTGTAAAAATACTATAACAGAAAGAAACCTTAAAAGCAATAGTGTTATCTTATATAATAAGGCGTCTTTCTATCTCCTGTTATCTCACTCATACCGGTAAAATTTTTATTAAAGCTATAATAAGATTTTTCCTGTTCCGTAAAATCTCTTATTCTTATTTTTGCCATAGTTACAACAGGAATAGACGGGAAGGAGTTTTTAAGTTTATCCATTCCCCCGTAATCTATCTTCTCAGCGGCACATACTATAGCTTTTAGCGATATCCCTGCTCTGTCCAGTATTGATTTTATCGTGACTATCGTTGTTCCGGTGCTCAATACATCATCGATTAATACAACTCCGTTTTTCTGAAGAATTTCTCTTATATGTGCCGGCAGATATATACCGGGTCTCAATGACGAGCCCATAGCAAAGGCAGGGCTCATTTCTTCCGTTACGAAATCTCCGGCAAATGCATTCACGGTAACTTCATCATACCAGTTCAGCCAGTGTATATTTATACCGGTAAATTGTTGCAGTGCACTGAGTACGAGACCACCGCCCCTGTCAGCTTCAGTAATAGCGCACATATTGTGCGGATCTATATTCAAATCAAGAAGGGCCCGTCCCGGGACTATCCCTGTCGCATCAAGTTCCTCTTTTTTCATAGGCCCGTCAGTCACAGGTAATGGAATGTATTTATAAGATGTTCCGTCATTACTCACGACATTACATACAGGTATATTATTGCAGCTATTTCTGAACAGTTCTGCATAATTCAAAAGTTCGTCCGGTGAAATGTTTTTTAATTTTTCTATATTGCTCTCAATCATTTTCTTTTTTCTCCTTTTTTATGGAAAGAAGTACCATTATAAATAAAGGTATAACAAGAGATGGGAATGGAATTGTAAAGACATAGGTCAGAGGCTTCGGGACTATAGTAAGGTCTTTTATGCCATTTAAATTTTCCCTGTACACCGAGGGACAAAAAAGATTTCTAAAAATTATATATCTGTTACCTTTCATATCCTGAAAAATTTTCCCTGCAAACCTGGTGCCTGTAAAAAGATAGTTACCTTCCCGGACAGGCATAACAGTATCATTCAATACTATTTTATTGTTCCATATAGACTGAACATGTCCTCCTTTTTCCAAAAACCACGAAGTAATATCCTCTTCCGGTGAAGAAATTTCGTAAAGTTTTTCACCGGAAGAGGAAAATACTCTGAGAATGTTTTGACTGATATAAGTCCCTATATAAAGCCTGTTATATTCATCTATAATCAGTTCCGTATTACCTGGAGTTCCATAACCAAAACCATATAGAAAATGCCCGTCTTTATCATATTTCTGAATACGACAGTAAAAGCCTGTATCTATGTATATATTACCATCACTGTCTGAAACTGCCATAAGAGGATTCGACAAAGGAAATTCTATTTTTTTCAAAAATTCAAAATTTTCAGGGAATCTTGAATATATAAGAGCACCTGACAAAGAAATTAAAGGCCATATTATAGAAAGTATCATTATTAAAATCAAAAATTTATTTTTTATTTCCAGATCATCTAAATCAGAATTTTTTTGA
>CAYSLJ010000054.1:0-40430 GCA_964431735.1 uncultured Synergistia bacterium
ATGATGTAATTATTTTCAGACAGTTCCTTAGTACCGCAACAGGTAAATTGGTACCAAAAAAAATATGACACTCACTCCTGTCCCTGGCCGGGCTCTGGAGGAAAAGATATGCCGTAGTAAAAGAGAGTTATAAATTATATAGATGCAAAATATTAAACGTCTAAAAAACCAGTTTGTCACGCAACAGGATCATATATTTTCCGGAAGAGTCCGGCCAGGGACAGGTTTTAATATGGGTACTAACTTATTTGGAGCGGTACTAAGCAGTGAGTGGTGAAAGGAAATTTTGATATTTTCTACTCGCCACTCACTATTTAATATTATCCATTATCATCGGCAATGTAGTTGCCGCCACTACGCCAAATACCATAAGAATGATATATATTATAAAAAGAAGAACCCATAAACCGTTCATTACTATACCAATCAGAGCAATATCATTGCCTTTCTGACGTCCTTCACTTCCGGAAATCTGCATTCTTCCTATTATACCGAGTATTAAACCAAGTAAACTCAGCAAGGGAAATATTATAATACAGCCAGAGCCTAAAAATGGAACCCATGCTCCACAGCAGGCACATAAAGCAACTATACCAAGAACAAGGCTGGCTGAGGCCAGCGGGTTGGTGGAGACTTTCGTATAATTTGAAGAATCGTTATCTGAATACGGAGGTGTTTTTACTTCTTCCTGATGAGGAATATCTTCAACACCTGTAAGGTCAGGTTTATCTGTTTTTTTAGAAGATGAGCCAAAATCCACTTTTATTGTCTCTTCATCCATTTGATATTCAAGATTTTCACCACATGATACACAGAATACACAGTCATCTGTATTTTCATGGCCACATTTCTGACAGAACATAATATCCCCTCCTTTCACAGGGAACTGATATAATTATAAACTATTTAACATTTTTTTCAAGTTATTTTGATAAACTGCCTCCAGTTAATTTTCATCTAAAGCTTTATTTTACGCCATTAAAAATGAAAATTCCTGTATATTCAAGATATAGGTATATATTTAATCCATTTGGGATTTAAAGTGGCAAGGCTTATAAAATAAGTCGGTTTAAGACTGCCGGGAATTAATGACATACCTGCTTCTTCAGGGGTAAGATCACGTTTTTTATGATTACATTCAAGGCATGAAGTTACTGTATTCTCCCATGTATCTTTGCCTCCACGGCTCTTTGGAACTATATGATCTATAGTAATAGGACCGCTTACCCTGAGTAACTTATTACAATATCTGCATCTGTATCTGTCTCTTTTATAAATATTTGTTCTGCAGTATTTATAGGTTGTATAAGATACTCTATTGTAATATTTAAGTCTTATTACATCAGGAATCACATAATCTCTGTTTATTCCCTTTATCATATATTCGGAAGGCTCTATTATATCGGCTTTATTCATAAATAATAATTTTATACTTTTTCTCCAGCCTATTACACCTGCAGGCATATAACTTGAATTTAACACAAGTACATTCATAGCTATTCCCATCCTGTAATAAATTTTAACGCGTTACACGAGGTAATGAAAATTCCTATACCTTATAAATTATTCTCCAAAAACATAAATATATCCTGCATCTGATACTATATAAAGGAATTTTTCAGAAGATATATTTAAATAAATAGCTTTTCCATATTTTAACTTGAATGACCATTTTTTTATACCATGACTGTTAACGGCATAAACCAGTCCTTTATCTGTAGAAAAATATACAGCACCGGACATATCGACAATGGGAGGAGTAACTATAGAGCCAGAGACTTTAAAAGTCCACTTCAATGTTCCATTTGATTTTATGGCATATAAAAGTCCTTTTTTACCTGATACATATACAGTATCCCTATCAAAAGCAGGAGAATATATTCCGCCTGTATTATAATTCCATAATACCTTTCCTTCTTTTATTGATATTAAATGACCTTCCCTGTTAATTAAAAATATACCCTTTGAAGAAACACATGGGGTAGTAACAGAATTTACATTTAATTTCCATTTAAGATTACCTTTTTTATTTAAAGCATATACATAACCATTATCAGAAGTTATATAAATAAGACTGTCTTTTATTGAAGGAGAAGATTTTACAGGCTCGCCTGTATAAAAACTCCATTCCTTCTTTCCTTGCAGATTAAGACAATAAAGGTATCCGTCATCAGAACCGAAATAGATATAATTTCCGTCTACAAGAGGTGAACTGTAAACGGTTCCTCCTGTTTTAAAACTCCATGAATAGACACCATTTTTGTTAATTGCAACAATCTGACCGTCTTCACATCCGAGAAAAATATTTTCATCTCTGTCTGTAACAGGATTATTTTTCACAGAAGAAGTAATAGGGAGAGACCATTTTACAGTTCCTCTGTATGTGAGAGCAAAAAGTTTATTCGATGAAACTAAATATACATTCCCTGTTATAGCAGGATATGAGGAAGAGCCGGAAAAAGAGTAAAATTCTTCTAACAGTCCTGAAGGAGTTATTTTTTCCATACCGCTTTCCACAGATTTTCCTGTTTTCCTGTCAATAACGGAATAGACAAGAAACAGAGTGCCATCAGATGAAATACCAGGAGAATTAAAGATAGATCCCCTTGATTTAAACTCTTCTATCTTATTCCCTGCCGGAGAAAGAACTGTTACTGAACCATCTTCGGAAGCAATATAAATATTATCATATCCGTCTCTTACATGAGCACAGGCAGGCTTTTTCATCTGAAATTCCCAGTTCAAATTGTCTCCAAGACAGAGTAATTTCCATGTATTAGTTCTGATATTGCCGGCAATTACAGTAATATTTCCGTCTGAAAGGAAAACCGGCTCAAATTGTATATTTTCCCCTGCTACATTGCCATATAATTTCTTCTTCTTCCCGTCAGGTTTATATAAATATACTCCTTCTCTCGAAACAAGACAGATATTTCCATATCTATCCATAGAAGCAGATATAATATTACCTGATATACTTATTTTCTTTTTTATATTACCCTTTATCTTGAATAAATATCCGTTTCCTGCAGGCTGATATATATATCCGTCGGAACCGACAAGGGGTTTACTGCAAACAAGATCATCAAACTGAACCTGCCATTGCAGCATACCTTTACTGTTAAGGCAGTAAAGTTCATTTCCGCAGCAGGCATAAATCAGACCATTTTTTCCTATAGAAGGAGGATATTTAAAACTGTCGCCACAGGTAAAAGACCATTTCAATTTTCCGTCAGATCCGAGAGAAATAATCTTCTGATTCCATGTAGTAAAATATATACTGCCGGAAGCATCGGCAACAGTACGACTTGCCCTGGTATTCCCTATTCCGTCAAAAATCCATCTTACATTTCCGTTTCCGTCGAGAGAATAAATCTTTGAAGGCTCGTCTCTTTCCCCTGTACCTACATATATATTACCATCATCTGTTATAAGAGGAGACGTAACAGGAACATCTTCGAGTCTCTGAGTCCACTTTAATGATGGTACAGAAGGGCCGTTAAAAGAACTTTTCCAGTTTCTTTCACTGTTCTGACAGTAAAGATTACCTGTCACAGGAGGGACGGTTTCAGACGGAACAGGCGTAACAGAAACCTGTCTGTCACCAGAATGAACTGCGTAAACGTATCCGTCAAGGGAAGAAAAATAAAGATCTTCTTTATCGCCTATTGCAGGAGATGACTCTATAGCATCACCTGCCTGAAGAGTCCATAATATTTCACCTGTTCTGTTGAATGCATAAAATTTCCCATCATAAGATCCTGTGTAAACATTTCCTTCCCCGTCTATTGCAGGAGAACTTCTTATTATATCGGAAGTCCGGTGGGACCAGTTTATATTCCCTATTGAATCAAGGGAGTAAATTTTACCGTCATAACATGTGATAAATATAGAACCTTCTCCGCTTATAGAAGCAGAAGCACTCATCATAGCATCAAGAGCTACAGACCATTTCTTATTTTTTTCGAAAATCGCCATAAACTCATATTTTTCATCAGAAGCTTCTGCTATATAAATGACATCCCCTTCCCTGAGAGAAGGTTTTGACGTGGCCTTTTTTCCTGTATGATATTTCACCGTTCCATCAGGGGTTATGGCAGAAATTCCGCAATCACTGAGATAGACGGTCCCATTTTTACCTGTCACAACAGAAGCCTCTTTATCTTCAGTTTTTATTCTCCATATTTCCTTACCTTCCTGAGACAGGGAGTAAAGATTGCCTGATTTTTTTCCGTAAACTGTAAAATATATAATTCCTTCATTATTAATAGATACGGATGATGTGGCTGTTATATGTTTCTCTTCTGTCTTAAATTTCCATACTTCTGTGCCGTCAGAATTCAGGGCGTAGAAAAAACCATCAAAGGAGGTAAAATAGATAATTCCTTTTCGTGTTACAGCGGCAGAAGCTCTGATTTTACTGCCTGTTTTGAATTTCCATTTGAGAGTTCCGTCACGGTTTATGGCATAAAAATTACAGTCATCTGACCCGATATATATCACTCCGTCAGTATCTATAACAGGTGATGAGTAAACAGGTCCACCGGTTTTAAAGATCCATTTAAGATTTTCTTTTGATGGCCCCAGATTATTTGTAAATCCTGTATGAGCTGAATCATGTGAGAATAGAGGCCACGAGGATTCTGCCGGAGAATAAAGATTTTCACTGACAACTGATTGAGTGGGAGAATAAGCAGGTGAAGGAGTGGCCATATTTTTCTTAATATTACAGCTTTCCTGAAATAAAACAGATACTGCTATAATAATCAAAAAAAGCAAGGTATTTATAAAAGACATCAAAAGCTTTAGATTTCTTTTCAACATATGGTTATTTATCGTGACCCGTCACGGGTGACACAAGGATTATCGAGAAATGAAATTAACTGCAACCATTGCAGAATAAGTAATATTCTCTCAAACAGTATGTAATCCTTCATTTTACAGTCAATTTCGTATAAATCATATTTCCAAGGGGTTGTCAAGAAATAACCTCATCATATTTACAGTCTATATCGTGACGCGTAACGCGTAACGCGTGACGCGAGGATGATAACCATTCTAATAATTTGCCATGGTTATTTTCTTACAGTCTCTAAGGGGTTGTCAAGAAATAACCCAATCATATTTACGTCTATATCGTGACGCGTAACGCGAGGATGATAACCGTTCTAACAATTTGCCAGAGTTATTTTCTTACAGTCCCTAATTGGTAAGAAAAATCCCTTACTCATTTTTTATTACATGAAAAATTTGAAAAAATGTTAACAATTCTGTAACATATTATTTTTAAATTATATTGTAATTTTATCTGAAAGAAAATATAATATTTTTAGTAAAGAAAGAAAAATAAAGAAATTTATATTATATAATAAAAAAAATTTAGGAGGTATTATTAATGGACATTAACAGAATAGGTTTCACACCACAGTTAACAGCAGGTGCAGCAGCAAGACCAAAAAAAGAAGCAGAGGAAACACCCGGTGACATGGTTCAACTCGGTTCAGGGAAAGTAGATGAAGGAGTACAGAAAAAATGGCTCTTCATGAATTTTATTGCAGGAGACTGTAACTTAAAAAAATTCCAGGAAAGAAATATTGACAACCAGGAAAAAATCGGTTCTGATTCAAATACTCATATTGTTGCCATGATGGATGTAGGCCCAAGTGGAAGTCAACTTCAGGGAAAATGGACTGGAGCAAGAACCTTTTATGTAACAAAAGATATGACACCGGATTATGTTAAATCTCCTGTTATAGCAGAACATGGAAATAATGTTGACATGTCTGATCCTGCAGTTTTAACAAAATTCATTGTAGATACTATGAATAAATTTCCTGCAGAACATACAGCACTTATACTCAATAATCATGGTGGCGGACTCGTAGGTGCAATGTCTGATGATACTGATGGCGATATTATGTCCATACCAAACCTCCATAAAGCATTTTCAGATGCAGAAAAAATTACAGGTAAAAAATTAGATATTATAGGTTTTGATGCCTGTCTTATGGCAGAAACAGAACCTGCATACGAATTTAGAAATGATGCCAAAATATTACTTGCTTCAGAAGAAACTGAAGGCGGCCCCGGATGGATTTATAATGAAATGTTAGGTAAAGGTAAAGAAGCAGCAGCTATGTCAATGACAGGCGCCATACAGCAACTTCAGGAAGCTTTAGGCCAGAGAATAACAGTATCTCCTGAAGAATTTGCGAAAGTAGTTGTCAAACAGAACGAAGCACATCAGAGAGACATTCCTACCTTCTCGGCAACTGATTTAACAAAAATGGATGCCCTTGCAAAATCGGTAAATACATTAGCCCAGACCATTATTGCATCAGATGAAAAATCTGCCATAAAAACAGCCTTCAAACAGGGTGATAAATACGGCGGAGGTTACAACCCGTACAAGGATCTCAGAGATCTGCACAATCTGGCTGACAATGTTGGCAAATCAGTAAAAGATCCTGCAGTAAAAGAAGCAGCAGCCAACGTTAAAAAAGCTTTCAAAGATGCCATAATTGAGAATGAACACAGTCCAAAATATCCGAATTCCGAAGGTCTGACCATATATGCTCCTACCACTGCAGGAAATGGTCCCGGCTACAAATACGGTGATATGGCTTTTGCCAGGGATACAAGCTGGGGAGATGCTCTTAAAGAAATAGGCAGAGCATCAGGAGGAAGCAGCTATGTTGACGATGGTAACGGTTCTATATGGAATGATGGCAGCGGTACTATATGGGATGGTGCCGACTTCTCAGCTGCACCATCTGATACACCTGAATTTCTGCCAGATGGTTCGCCATTCCCTGTGCGTAAAAACAAAGAGTAATTTTTAATAAAAAAAGCAGGGCTGTCTCTAACAGCCCTGTTTTTTTTGTCATAAAGTTAACAAATCTGTAACAAATATTTCAAGAAACCATCTTGTAATAAATTACAAAATCTATATAATGAACAATAGATAAATAGAAATAATGTTCCAGTGGCAACAAGCTTAAGGAGGTAATAAAATGGAAATTAACAGACTTAACAGTTTCACACACCTTACCGGCGGAACAGGTCAGATAAAACAAAAAGAAACAGAACAGAAGGTATCAGATCAGGTAGATATTGGCAGCCATAAAGGGGATGTTCCTGAAGGAGTCCACAAGAAATGGCTTTTTATGAATTATATAGGCGGAGATTGCAATCTGAAAGAATTTCAGGCTCTTAATATTGACAACCAGGAACTGGCAGGTTCTGATAAAAATACTCATATTATAGCCATGATGGATGTAGGCCCCACTGGAAGAGGAGAGGTTCCGGAAGAAGATAAAGCAAAACCGTCTGCTATTGACTGGAAAGGCGGAAAAACCTTTTATGTAACAAAAGACAGTGCGGAAGGAAAAATCAATTCCCCTGTTATAGCAGATCATGGATTAAATGTTGATATGTCATCTCCTGCAACCCTTACAAAATTCATTGTAGATAGTATGACAAAGTTTCCATCAGATCATGCAGCTCTTGTATTGAATGATCACGGCGGAGGATGGACAGGTGCCATATCGGATGATACAAACGGCGGAATGTTCACTATGCCTCAGATAAAACAGGCTCTTGCAGATGCAGAAAAAATTACCGGTAAGAAAATTGACATACTCGGTTTTGACTGCTGTCTTATGGCTGATGTTCAGGCAGCCTATGAATTTAAAGATAATGCGAATATACTCCTTGCTTCACAGGAAACAGAAAACGGTCCCGGATGGACATATTCACCTATGTTGAGCGGAAGTAAAGGAGATGCACTGCAAAAATTACAGGAAGCTATGACAAAGAGAATCGATGTATCTCCTGAAGAGTTTGCTAAACTCGTTGTAAAGATAAATGAAGAACACCAGAAAGATATTCCAACATTCTCTGCCACAGATCTGACAAAAGTGGGAGATCTTACAAAAGCCACTGACACATTGGCCCAGGCAATTCTAAAAACAGATGAAAAAGCTGAAGTAAAGAAAGCCATAATGCAGGCTGAAAATTACGGAGGCGGATGGGCACCATATAAAGACATGAGAGATCTCGATCATATGGCAGGCCTTATTGAAAAGGCAGTAAAAGATCCTGCTCTGAAAGAAGCCGCTCTGGGAGTAAAAAAGGCTCTCTCTGAAGCTATTATAGCAAATGAAGCATCACCAGAATATCCAAATTCAAAAGGATTACATATATATGGTGAAATGAAATCAGACGGACTCGGAGCAGATTACAAAGAACTTCAGTTTGCCAGGGATACACAGTGGGATGAAGCTATGGATTCCCTTGGAAAAGTACAGGTTCCCGGCGGCAGTGGCGAAAACTATGGCGGAGGAGAAGACTGGGAAAATATGACAATGACTGATCTCCATGCAAACCCGCCTGTTCCTGTATGGCCTGACGGTTCACCCAAACCAATCAGAAAACAGTAATAAATAAAAAGTTAACATTTCTGTAACATAATTCTATTGTAATAACAGGTAAGACTTATTATAATAAAAGAAGTTAAAAGAGGTCAGAATTTGCGTAAAGCAATTAAAATATTATAACAGGAGGTAAAATTAATGGATATCAACAGAATAGGCAGTTTCCAGCCAATCAGCCAGGGAGCGGCCCAGATAAGACCAAAAGAAAGTAATTCTGAGAAGGTAGCAGATCAGGTAGATTTAGGCAGTCAGAGAGCAGACATTCCAGTAGGGGAGCATAAAAAATGGCTCTTTATGAACTATATCGGAGCAGACTGTAATTTAAAAGAATTCCAGGCAGACAATATAGACAATCAGGAAATCGTAGGTTCAGATAAAAATACTCATATTGTTGCCATGATAGATGTAGGTCCTGGAAGAGACATGGAAACAACAGAAACAGGCGAACAGAAGGCACCGAGCGGCCCATCAAGTATTAACTGGTCAGGTGCAAGAACATTCTATGTAACACAGGATACAACACCGAAACAGATAAATTCTCCTGTAGTAGAAGATTATGGTATGGATGTAAATATGGCAAAACCGGGAACTCTGACAAAATTCATCGTAGATATGATGAATAAATTCCCATCTGACCATGTAGCTCTTATTCTGAACGATCACGGCGGCGGTTTCACAGGAGCCATTGCCGATGATACTCAGGGTGGATTTATGTCTACACCTCAGTTAAGTCAGGCTCTTGCAGATGCAGAAAAGATTACAGGTAAAAAAATTGACATACTGGGCTTTGATGCATGCCTTATGGCAGCAGCAGAAGTTGCTCATGAATTCAAAGATAATGCAAAAATACTGCTCGCTTCTGAAGAAACAGAAGGTGGCCCTGGCTGGACATACAACAGTATGCTTGAAGACGGAAAAGGCACACCTAAAACAAAGAGTGAAGTATTAAGCCTTTTAAAGAAAGCCATAGCAGAAAAGAAATTCAATGCCGGTGCATTACAGAACAATAGATCTATGTCCAGTTCTATTGGAATGTTACAGAATGCTATGACAAAGAAGATAGACGTATCTCCTGAAGAATTTGCAAAGATAGTTGTAAAAGTCAACGAACAGCATCAACAGGATATATGCACCTTCTCTGCCACAGATCTGACAAAAGTCGACGGTGTTACAAAAGCATCTGATGAGCTTTCAAAAGCTATTTTAAACACAAATGATAAAACTGCAGTAAAAGATGCCATTATGCAGGCTGAAAATTACGGCGGATGGCAGCAGCCGAAACCATATGCAGACATGAGAGATCTCAATCATGTAGCAGAGCTGTTAGAAAAAGGCGTATCAGATCCGAAGCTGAAAGAAGCAGCAGCAAATGTAAAGAAAGCCATAAGTGAAGCTGTTATAGCAAATGAAAGTGATCCGGAAAAATATCCAAATTCCAAAGGTCTGAGCATTTATGCACCGACCGATAATCCGGGAGGACCTCAGTATAAATACAATGATCTCCAGTTTGCCAGGGATACAGGCTGGTCTAAAGCCATGGCAAGTCTCGGAAATGTTCCTTCTTCAAATCCGAAAACAGAAGAAGGCAGCGGCATAACTGAAGCAGGTGTAATGCAGCTTGTTGGCGCACTTGAGAGTCTTACAGAAGAACAGGTAAATGCTATGGGTGAAGAAGGGCTGTTACAGCATCTGTCTGAAGTTTCAGGTATGAGTGTAGAAAATGTATTAATGGTACTTATGCAGCTCATGGGCGGCGGCGGTGGCGGCGCCCAGGAAGAGGGCAAACTGGCAGACGGTTCACCGGCAAAATGGTATGACGGTTCACCGCGTACACTCGGCAAATAGTAAATAAATAAAAAAGCAGGGACTTCTGTCCCTGTTTTTTTATAAGGTATGGCAGAATGCAGGACAAGATAAATTAAAGAAAAATTCTGTAATTCTTAATTAAGAAGGAGACAGGTTTCTCCTTCTTAAAATTTTTTAACGGGAGGTAAAATAATGTCGGAAGAAAATAAGCTTGAAAGATTTGATAGAGAGGTAAAATTGCTGGCTCCATGGCTTGAAGACGAACATGTTCCCCTGTATAAACAACTCAAGGAACTGTTCAGTGAAAATCTTTATAAGATGTCAGAGCTGAGTTTTTCACCTATATCAAAAAGTCTGGGCATTATGTTCAAGGGTAAAGATGAAACATATATATCCAACCTGTGCAGATTTATGTCGGAAGCAGGTATAGAAGAAGAAAAATCAGGAAATTTTAAAAAACTGAACAGTTACTTTCCCGATACAGACGTTTTATTTAAAGTGGATTTTTCTGATAATGGTAATGTTAAAGTAAGTTTTTACCATCAATCTCTTATATCTCCCAGAATAACAGCCAGTATTATGAGGGGAATGAATGTTCAAACTCCGTCAATTGAATACTTTCTGGATGTAATCAGTTTCTTAATGAGAAAAAAAAGTCTCTATATAGGTTTCAATTATAAACCTGATGAAAAGACTGTTCTCAAGACATTTTTCTGCAATGGTATAGAACAAAGCGGCTACAGTCTCTGTCCTGGAATAGCTGCCATTATGGCGAAATTGAATATTTCATCAAAGCTTATAAGTTTATGTGTAGATTTTCATAATTATCTTGCTTCAGAACCTCAGAGAAGTGTATTTACTTCCGTAGTTTTTACCGATAAAATTGAGTCTATGGTAAAGATTGATTATGAAGGTATTTCTGTTGATAAAGCAACGGAAATTTACAGAGCTTTAAACATTCCTTCTGAAGAAATAGAAAAACTCCCTGTATTATGCAGGGAATTAAATACTGATAAAATAAGCTATTTCGGCATTAAATATCTGAATGAAAGCCCTCCTGTTTTTAAATGTTATTTTACAAGAAGATATGCTCTCGAAGATGATCCCGGTCAGATAGCAGAACTTCTTGGAGAAACAAGATGGGTTAATCAGTAAACAGTGAACAGTGAACAGTTATATTACCATAGAAAACTACCGTTCACTTTTCACTCTTTTTCTCTCTCCAGAGACTTATAGTCATAATTTCTTCACTGTCAGATGGTATCGCTATGGAAAGTTTCAGACCTTCATCAAGAGTAAAGACTATACCTATCTGATATCCCATATTCTGCACATAGGCACTGCAGTAACGGTAAAGTTCAAGGGATTTTCTCCAGTTATCTCCTATAAATAAACCTCTGGGAGTAGGAATAGTACATGGTTTTTCCAGGATTATAACTTCTACGTGACCGTTACCAAACAAAATTTTTACACCTTTATTTTTATATTCCCATACGATCTGTTTCTCATCTGATTTATCGGTCTGTAATTCCGATATAAATTGCGGCTCTCCGAGAATTCTCTTTACCTGTTCAAAAGAAAATCCCAGTGTAATACCTGCCAGTTCATCTTCTTTCTCTTTATCTTCAGGAAGACTCCATGCTACAGATGAACATATAATTAACATCATTAAAGGTATCAATAATTTTTGCAACATATTTATCAGCACCTCTTTCATTAAATTATCGTGACCCGTGACGCGAGGACTACGTATGAAACCAGCCAGCTACAATAATTACAGAATATAATATTCTATTATTGACCTGAGCATAAGAATTTAATAAACGTTTTCCTCCCGTCACGCGTTACGCGTTACGCGTCACGAGAGTATATATGTATTATTTATGCTTACCTCAGTAAACGTATAATTATCCCCTTTTATTCGCGTCCCCCTCTATCTCTTTCCATTTCCTTTCAAAGTTGTCTTTCATTAATTTTTTACTACTATCATTCATAAAAGATGAATTGATACTGTTGACACTTAGCTGTTTCAAATCATTTATCGTTAAATCGAAATGCCTGGCAAGTAAAAGATATTCCTGTGTAACAGACGTATTGAACATAACAGGGTCATCGGAATTAACTGTTACCATAAGACCTTCCCGGAAATATTTTATTACAGGATGAGTTTCTATAGATTTGAAAACACCGGTTCTTATATTACTTATCGGACAGAGTTCCAGAGGAATCTGTTTTTCTTTAAGAAAAGAAACCAGTTCACTGTCTTCATAAGCTCTTGCTCCATGACCTATTCTTTCAACATATAAATTCTTCAGAGCATCCCATATAGACTCTGGCCCGGCAACTTCACCGGCATGAGCAGTAAGCCGAAAACCAAGTTCTTTTGCCTTCTTATAAACATCTTTATAATGGCCTGCAGGGTAATATTGTTCACTGCCGCCAAGTCCAATACCTATAAGTCCTTTACCTATATAAGGAGTAACTTCTTTTAATCTCTCCATACCGACATCCGGTCCGTGATCCCTTACAAGATCTACAATAAGGTCACATTGAATATTAAAATCATTAAAGGCTCTTTCTTTACCGGCAATTAAATATTCGGTTATAGATTGACTGCATAACCCCTGCCTTACAACAAAATCACCTGGAGAGTAAAAAATTTCTGCATATATTATATGTTCCCCGCTCATACGTTTCAATACTTCATAGATTATAACTTCAAAATCTTTCTCAGATTTAATGAATCTGTTTTTCCATCCCCATATTTGAATAAAATGCTCAAAATCTCTATAAAGAAATTTTTCCTTTAAATCACAGATGTTTTTAATTGATGTTTCAGTTCTATCTTTTTTTATAAATTCAAATAAAATCTCCAGAGGAATGGCTCCTTCCAGATGCACATGAAGTTCTATTTTGGGCATTTTTTCTATAAATTGTTCTACCATAGTAATAAATTCTCTTATTCAGGACTCACCAAATCACCCTGAGTCGGGGAATAATCCAATTTTTCCTGCATATCTCCACTTTTTTTAATCATCAATTTTTTAAAATAACATTTAATTCCTGCGGCATACTGCATAACAGAACTGTTCTGAAGGTTATACTGTATATGGGGCAGTATGGAATCGCCGGAATTTCCGCACAATCCTACAGGATCTCCCATTTTCACTTTATCTCCCGGACGAACTTTTATACTTCCAGGTTTAAGATGTGCTAAAATTGAAACTTCATAATCAGAATGTTGAATATATACAGCATTTCCGAGTTTTGAATAAGGATTGTTTATACCGGGTATATTATCTCTGACGCCGTCTATCACATCAGTGACAGTACCGTCTGCCGGTGACAAAACCTCCTGACCATAGGCATAATAATCTTCATTGTTCTCTCCTATATCCTTATGAGTCTTTTTATTACCGTCTATCAAAATAAAATCAAAGCAATATCTCATTGTAGGATCACTGTTATACCTGTTCAATGCTTTTGTATCTCCGCCCCATAGAACAAACCATTCCCCTTTGAAAGGTAAAGAAAGTTCTACTTTGTTTCTTTCAGGAACAGGTATATCCGGAATATAAGGCATAATCTGAATGGCGAAAATTTTATTATCTTTCGTAATAACAAGGTTAATATTTAAAATTCCTTTATCCAGACGGACACCAAATATTGCCTGATTGCCTTCTTTTAAAACCGGTGGCTCTACTTTTAAAATAGGACCGTAACTGGCAAACATATTGTCAAATAAATCTACTGCTTTTTCCATCGGCAATTCCTCTAACATTTCAGGAGAAAAACTTGCTACCATTTTATCATATTCCCGATCATTATATCGATTTACAAATTCATTCATGACTTCCTGAAACTGTTCCGGTTTTATCTCTGGAACTTCCTGCCCATGAAGAATACCTGCAAGTAAAACAAGAAGCAAAAGAGTGATAAAAATCTTCATAAATATATACTCCTTCTATACAAAATTTATTATTGATAGACCATAAAGGTTATGATAATATATTTCTCATTAATATACAAGAAAAATTTCCGGAAAGGTTATTTGTATGAAAAATAAGATTATCATTTATATTACATTAATCATATTATTACTCACATGTTATAGCAAAAATCCTGCCATAATGGCAGAGGATGTTATAAAAAAAGATACATTTATAGAAATAACGACGAAAAAAAGCGATACCTCTATAGAATTTTATATTAAAAATAAAATGGACTATGATATTACAATTACTATAGATTTTCCACTTCTTAACAATTTAACGTCTGATAACAGCCTGCCTTACACAGAAACAATTTCTGCAAAAGAAAATATAAAAGCTTTTACTCTTTATATGATAGATACAGGTAATATCTGGAAATATAAATATCTATATTCATGCATTCCCGGCTCTTTGTATGCAGTCCATGACGATGATTATATATATTCTCTGCCCTATTCTTCCGGCAGTTCTTATTATTTAACACAGGGATATAACGGAACCTTCAGCCATTCCGGAGAACAAGCCTATTGTATAGACTGGGGAATGCCTGAAGGAACATGTATATATGCAACACGTGACGGCACTGTTATAGCCACAAGAGATATTTATTCTAAAGGTGGAAATGATAAAAAATATCTGGATTACGCAAATTATATTTTAATAAGACATTACGACGGAACAATAGGTGAGTATTTCCATTTTAAGAAAAACGGAGTTTATGTTGTACCGGGGCAGGAAGTAAAAGCAGGGGAGCTTATAGGACTGGCAGGAAGTACAGGCTACTCTACTGCTCCCCATCTTCATTTCGGCGTATATAAAGCAGCTGATGGCTATACAAGACAGACTATACCGGTAAAATTCAGAACAATAAATGCTGAATCAACAGAACTTCAGCAGGGAATATACTATACTGCGCCATAGTGAATTCACTATAGCTATAATTAAAAATTACTTAAACTTAAGAGATGCTGTAAAATCCTTAAAAATCTGCTTATATTTGCCGAAGGTATCTTTTGTTGCAGAACCGGTAAATATATATCCGTATCCCCTGTCTATTACAAGTGTCTGCATGGTTCTTGTAGAAATCGTTTTTCCCTCAATATTGAATGTATAATCTATTACTGCCTGATAAGCCTGATGGTCATCTATGACCAGGTTATTTTCAGATACTATTGTCATATCTTTTACCACATCAGGTTTAGAACTGAAGGCCTGAATAACATAATCCTTAAAAGGCATATCCCCTACCTGCTGTATTGTAGCATTGATATTAATAGTAAAATTCCCGTCTTCCGGGCCATATAAAAAAAGTGGTGCCCCTGCTTCTCCACTTTCATCAACAGTCCATTCGGAGGGAACAATAAAGGAAAAATATAGATCTTTTCCTTTTTCAAATACATATCTCTCCTTATCAAGCACTACAGGATTACCGGAAGAAGGTATCTGAGCATCTGCCAGAGAGGCTAATAGAACCAGTGATACAAGTAATACCAGAAAGGGCAATACAATTTTTCTATTCACAATTATTCTCCTTTCATAATCTTTTACAGATATTTTTCATATAACCTATCATAAGATATAATTAATTATTATTCAAGTCTTTCTTAATAATATCTTTTATGATAATATAATAATAAATCGTGACAGGTGACGCGTAACGCGTGACGGGTAGATTATCTCAATCGTTCGTTGTAACCTTATTTTTTATACAGGAGTTATTGTTATGAATTTTGAAATCTTTGAACACACGGCAGATCAGGGCATAAGAGCCACAGGAATGACTCTTTCCGAATTATTTCTGAATGCTTCAGAAGCTTTTTCCTGTCTCTCTACAGATCCACAATCAGTTAATACAGAAGAAGAATTCAATATAGAAATTTCCAGAGATGAAGTTGAAGAATTACTTGTAGCATGGCTTAATGAACTTATATTTATACAGGACACGGAACATATTTTTCTTATAAAATTCGAAATAAATACACTGGAACCTCCTGTGCTGAAAGGCAGAGTAATGGGCGAGAAAATGAACAGAGAGAAACATACCTTTAAATCGTGCCTAAAAGCTGCAACTTACCATGGATTGAAAGTGGAACAGAATGACGGGGTATGGACATGTCAGGTCATATTTGACGTATAAATTTCACTAACAGTCATGACCGTTTCGGTCACAACGAAGTATGAGAATTCTTTCCTCCCGTAACGCGTTACGATTCTCATATAAAGGAGTGGATATTTAATGGAAGAAAAATGGAAGGGCAAACTTGAAAAACTAGACAATTACAGATGGATGATAAGGGAAAACTATAAAGAAGGTATGAAGGTTCCCGGTATTATATATGCACAGAAATCCATGTTAGATGATATTTTATCCGATCAGGCTCCTGAACAGGTAGCAAATGTAGCATTCCTTCCGGGAATAGTAAAAAATTCCCTTGCCATGCCTGACATACACTGGGGATATGGTTTCCCTATAGGCGGAGTGGCAGCGACAGACGTAAGACATGGAGTGATATCACCGGGAGGTATAGGATTTGATATAAACTGTGGAGTGAGACTCCTGAGAACAGAGCTTACGGCAGAGGATATAAAGCCACGTATTGTAGAACTGGTAGAAGCACTATTTAATAATATCCCTACAGGAGTCGGCAAAGGCGGGAAAATCAAGCTGAATGAAAGGGACATACAACATGTAATGACAAAAGGAGCCAGGTGGGCAGTATCACAGGGATATGGAACAAAGGACGATATTCTCCTTACAGAAGCACAGGGTGCTATGGAAGGAGCAGATCCGGATAAAGTAAGCAGCAAAGCAATAAAACGCGGTCATGATCAGCTCGGAACGCTTGGTTCGGGGAATCATTTCCTGGAAGTACAGATGGTAGAAGAAATATATTATAAGGAAGGAGCAGATATATTCGGTCTGTTCCCCGGCTGTGTAACAGTGATGATTCATTCAGGTTCCCGCGGTTTCGGCCATCAGATTACAACAGATTTCCTTGATTTTCTGGGTAAGATTTCAAAACAATACGGAATAGATCTTCCTGACAGACAGCTTGCCTGTGCTCCTGTAGAATCCCCGGAAGGCCGTTCCTATTTCGGAGCAATGGCGGCAGGAGCCAATTTTGCATGGGCTAATCGTCAGTGTCTTGCACACTGGGCAAGAGAAACCTTTGAACAGGTTTTCAGACAGAGTTCGGATAAACTCGGATTTCGTCAGGTGTACGATGTGGCCCATAACATAGCAAAAATAGAAAAACATAATATTGACGGTATAGATATGACACTCTGTGTCCATCGTAAAGGTGCCACCAGGGCCTTTGGTCCCGGTCATGCAGAAATACCGGAAGAACACAGGGAAATAGGACAGGCAGTAATAATCCCCGGTGATATGGGCAGATGTTCTTACCTGGCAGTGGGTACGGAGAAAGCCATGAAAGAAACCTTTGGCAGTGCATGTCACGGTGCAGGAAGAAAAATGAGCAGAAGTAAAGCAAAACAAGTCGCAAAAGGCAAAAATCTCCGTCAGGAAATGAAAGACAGAGGAGTTATAGTAAGAGCTTCCGGATGGAATACTATTGCAGAAGAAATGCCTGAAGCATATAAAAATGTAGAAGATGTTGTAGGAGCTACAGAAGGAGCAGGAATTACAAGGGTCGTAGCTAAATTTAAACCACTGGGAGTTATAAAGGGGTAAAAGTCGTGAGTGGTGAAGAGTGAGTAGGGGCGAACCACTGTGTTCGCCCGGTACCGGTGAAAACACGCATTACGCATCACGCATCACGCATCACGCATCACGCATTACGATTATCAAGGAGAGATAAAAACATATGAGCGAGAACTTAATTATAGGTATATTAATTATTATTTCAGGTTTATTTTCACTGATATCTTCAATTAAAAACTGGGAGTTTTTCTTCAGCCATACAAGAGCCAGATTTCTGGTAAGGATTCTGGGAAGAACAGGAGCAAGGATTTTTTATGGAATTCTCGGTCTGGCTCTATGTACAGGCGGAATTTTAATGGCATGTAATATCATTAGCAGGTAAAATAAATGCTGGAATTAACAAAAAATGAACAGAAAGCTCTGATGATAATAATTTTTTTCCTTCTTGCAGGTGCAGGGGTAAGGATTTATGGTAATTTTAAAGGAGAGAGTAATGTAATACCTGTAAATAAATACTCAGAACCTGTTGCTACATCAAACCCTCTGGAACTTCCGACACAGATGTCGGAAAGTCCAGCACCTCAGAAACAAAAAAATATTATTGCCCATATATGTGGAGGTGTAAAATCTCCCGGTGTATATACGCTGCCGGAAAACAGCAGGGTAAAAGATTTTATATATGCAGCAGGAGGAACGTCTAAAGATGGAATAGTAGATGCAATAAATCTTGCAAGAATTGTCGGTGACGGAGAAAAAATAGTAATTCCTCAGGCAGGTAAAACAGGTTCAGGTAATGAAAACGGAAGCACCGCTTTAGAACCTGTAATGCAGAATTCCCCTGAAGAACATAAAGGAAAAATCAATATAAATACTGCCACCCTGGCAGATCTGGATTCAATACCCGGTATAGGACCTGTAATAGCCCAGAGGATAATAGATCATCGTAATGGAAATGGTAATTTTAAAAGTGTGGAAGATATAAAAAACGTCAAAGGTATAGGAGAAAAAACCTTTGAAAAAATTAAAGATTATATAGAAGTGAAGGGAGGACAGTAATCAGTGACCAGTTATCAGTTACCGGTAACCGGTGAGTAATGAATGTGTTTAATTAAACGCTTTATAACTGTCATGGATTACACACCACGCGTCACGCGTCACGAATATATGATAAAAAGAAAAGTAACAAAAACAATTAATGTTGGCGGAGTAAAAATAGGTGGCTCTGAACCTGTTTCAGTCCAGTCTATGACAAAAACCGATACAGGGGATATAGAAAAAACAGTAGAACAGATAAAATCCCTTGAAAACATGGGATGTGACATAGTCAGGCTTGCAATTCCCGATGAAAAAGCAGTGGAAGCTTTTGCAGAAATAAAGAAAAAAGTCAGAATTCCTCTCGTAGCTGATATACACTTCGATTACAGGCTTGCCACAGGAGCAATCAGAGCAGGAGCGGACTGTATAAGGATCAATCCGGGGAATATCGGCGGAAGAGAAAAAATACGTATGGTAGTCAATGAGGCAAAAGCCAGAGAAATTCCCATAAGAATAGGCATAAATTCAGGGTCTATAGAAAAAGACATTTTAAAAAAATATGGTCATCCCACACCTGAAGCCATGGTAGAAAGTGTTCTCCGCCATATAGAAATCATGGAGGCTCTGAATTTCTATTCTCTGAAACTTTCCCTTAAATCTTCAGATGTAATGGATACCGTAGAAGCGTACAGGATTATATCGTCAAAAACAGATTACCCTCTCCATCTCGGTATAACTGAAGCAGGCTCATCCCTTGCCGGAACAGTAAAATCTTCCATAGGTCTCGGCATTCTTCTGAGTGAGGGTACAGGCGATACAATAAGAGTATCTCTTACCGCCCCTCCTGAAGAAGAAATCCTTGCAGGATATGAAATTTTAAGAACTCTCGGACTCAGGGAAAAAGCTATAGAAATAATCTCATGTCCTACATGCGGCAGGTGTGAAGTCAATCTTTTTGATCTTGTAAAAGAAATAAAAGAGAAAACAAATCACATAAATAAACCTCTCGTTATAGCCATAATGGGATGTATTGTAAACGGCCCCGGAGAAGCAAAAGAGGCAGATCTCGGTATTGCCTGCGGGAAAGGTGCCGGTGTAATATTTCGTAAAGGAGAAATATATAAAAAGGTTAAAGAAGAAGATATGGCATCGGTGCTGCTAGAAGAAATATTTAAAGAAACAGGTTCTCTGTAACATGGAATTTAAAGAATTTAAAGAAAATCCTCTATTTGAATATATTAATACTCTATCCAGAGAAAACATAAGATCAGATATTACCGACAATGAAACACTGAAGAAAGAACGGTTAAGACTCTTTCAGGTTCTGGATCTGATACCTGCTTTTATTTATCTCATAGGTAAAGATTATTCCATCAGGTTTGCAAACAGAAAATTTATTGAAACATTCGGCGAACCGGGCAACCGTCCCTGTTATGAAATATTGAGAGGGAAAAAAGAGCCATGTAAAGGCTGCAAAACCTTTAGCGTTTTTGAAACAAAAACACCTCATATACTGGAATTTAAAAATAAATTCGGCAGGACCTATGTAAACTATGACAGTTTCTTTCCGAGTGACGAAGAAGAAATGGTCATGGAAGTCGGTATTGACATAACGGCACTTAAAGAAACAGAAGAACATCTTAAGTATCGTTTATCTGCAGAAGGACTTATTATTGCCATATCAAATCGTTTTATCAACATAGCATCAGAAGACATCGACAGAGAAATAGAAAATGCATTAAAAACCATAGGAGAATTTACCGGAGTTGACAGGTGTTTTATTGTTCTGTTCTCAGGAGAGGAAATAGCCATTGAAAAAATTTACGCCTGGTGTCCCGAATACAGGAAAAAGGTAATTGAAACATATAAAGGTTCATCGATTAAACAATTTCAATGGGCGATAAAGAAATTTAAAAATGCCGAATATATTCATTGTTCTATTGATGATCTTCCTGAAGAAGCAGCATTAGAAAAAGATTTTCTAAAAAAGATAGACGTTCAGTCACTGCTTTATATACCGATGATAATGAGAAATTCTCTCACAGGTTGTCTCGGTTTTAATTCAGAGCTAAAAAAGAAACAGTGGAGTAAAGAAGACATAAATCTGCTCAATCTGGCAGGAGAAATTTTTATAAATGTTCTGGACAGAAAAAAACGGGATGAAGAACACAGAGCTATGGAAGGCAGAATAAGACAGATGGAAAAGCTGGAAAGTCTCGGGATAATGTCAGGAGGAATAGCCCATGAATTCAACAATATACTTTCAGGTATAATGGGTTATTCAGAAATGGCCATGTGGACATTACCTGAAGATAACCCTGTAAAGGATATGATAAAAAATATAAAAAAAGCCTCTGAAAGAGCGGCAGGAATAACAAAACAAATTCTCACATACACAGGCTTTATGGAAACCAGCAGTGAGAAAATCCATTTATCCGATTTAATTAAAACCATGAAAGAATTTATGTCCATGCTTTCTTCGGAAAAATACATTCTGGACTATTACCTTTCTGAAGAACTTCCTTTATTCGAGGGAGATCCCGGCCAGATTAAACAGATTATCAAAAACCTTCTTATAAATGCTTCAGAAGCCATAGATGAACAGGGTGTTATAAAAATAGCTACCGGTGTAATACATTGTACGAGCGCCTATTTATCTGATACGCTTTTTAAAGAAGATCTGCCGGCAGGTCTTTATGTATATCTCGAAATAACCGATACAGGATGTGGCATAAAAGAAGAAGATCACATTAAAATTTTCGATCCTTTTTTCACTACTAAATTTCCGGGACGGGGGCTTGGACTTCCAGTAGTACTGGGTATTGTAAGGATTCATAAAGGTACAATTAAAGTCTGCAGCAAACATGGTAAGGGAACAACCATGCTGGTCTTATTTCCCTGTAATGTATGTAAAAATTTAGATTAAATTTTTTATAAAAACTATGACCCTGAAATAAGAGAGGAATGATACAATATAATCAGGAATATAAATAAATCTGGAGGTGTATTGATATGAAAAAGCTCTTATTATACTTATTTTTTATCCTTGTCCTCATATCGGATATTTCAGCACAGGAAACAGGAAAAATAGAAGGATATGTTCTGGATATGAAAAATGAACCTATGGCAAAGGTAAAGGTCTATCTGGACAGAAGCAATATATCGGTAGAAACAGATAAGAAAGGCTATTTTGTTTTTGAACAGGTTCCGCCGGGGAAACACATAATAATCTATGAAAGTACCGGCTGGACATTTCCTGAGAGCCTTGTTCTTGTAAAATTCTCTTCTGAAGGGAAACCTCTGCAGGTAAACGGAGATTTGAAATGGTGGGCCTATATCTCTGTATATAATATATACATGGTTATAATTCTTCTTACTGTTGTCGGATGTTTCCTCATACTTGTTGAATATTATGTTATGCCTGTGCCGACAAAGGTGCTCGGCCCTATGGGCATAATTGCAGGAGTGGCATCAATTACAATAGCAGTCACTAAAACTGCCGAGGCTTATTTAAGTGTATCTTTTGTATTAATAACGGTAATGTCACTTACACTGTGTCTGAAAATGGGCCAGACTCATTCTAAAAAAACTCAAATAGAAGAGCATGAGAAGAAAAAAGAAATTGAATCAAAAGAAGCAGAAAAAAAGGACCAATTTAAAGATCTGATAGGCAAAGAAGGTGTGGCCATAACAGATTTTAATCTCGTAGGTAAAGCTGAAATTGATAAAAAAATTTATGAAGGAAAATCCAGAACGGAATTTATAAAAAAAGGACAGAAAATATGTATCCTTGAAATATCAGGCAATATGCTTGTAGTGGAAAAAGGATCGTACAGTAAATATACGTAAGGGGTTATATTTACAACCGTAATGCGTAACGCGAGGACAATAACTGTAATTTGCCAGAGTTATTTTCTTACAGTCCCTAATGCGTGAATCGTGAGTCGTGAAAGGTTGTTGCTATACATATGAAATTAGACTCTTCCAAAAAACCGGAAAACGGTAAAAAATTTCTCTCTCTATCCATGACTACATGGATTTTTATTGCCATGATAGCAGGCGTAATCATCGGACACTTCTTCCCTGCCTTCGGCATTGCTCTCCGCCCCTACGGAAGAATGTTTGTTACCATGATAAAAGGCATTATTGCCCCTCTTGTATTTGCCACTCTTGTAGTAGGCATATCAGGTGCAGGAGACATGAAAACAGTAGGACGGATAGGACTCAAATCCATCATATATTTTGAAATAGCCACAACATTTGCACTCTTTATCGGCCTTGGTGCTGCCCATATCATACAGCCCGGACATGGTATAAATCTTTCATCAGGTACGGCAACACAGGTGCCTGGCATGAATATGCAGGATTTAAGCTCTATGAAACAACAATCTCTGGGCGAAACAATACAGCACCTTTTCACTCCGAGCATTGTAGAGTCTATGGCAAAGGGAGATATCCTGCAGATTGTTGTGTTTACAACTATTTTTTCCCTCGGAGTGATTGCAGTGGGAAAAAAAGCAAAACCAATACTGGATTTCTGTGAAGCCCTTTCTGAAGTAATGTTTAAATTTACTGCATATATAATGCTTTTCGCCCCCTTCGGCGTGGGCTGCGCCATTGCGGCAGCAGTAGGAGAACATGGCCTTCAGGTTCTGGTAAATCTGGGTAAACTGATATTAACATTTTATGGATCTCTTATTGTATTTTTATTTTTTATACTTTTCCCTGTAATCTTAATAATAAAATTGCCTGTAAAGAAATTTATCGAAGCTATAAAAGAACCTGTAATTATAGCTTTTTCCACGACATCAAGTGAAGCGGCACTGCCGAAAGCCATGATTGCTATGGAAAAGCTCGGAGTTCCAAAATCAATAGTAGGCTTCGTCATACCTACAGGCTACAGCTTCAATCTGGACGGAACAACCATGTATTTATCTCTTGCATCACTCTTTATAGCACAGGCGGCAGGAGTTCATATGACCTTTACACAACAGGTTGTAATGATGTTAACTCTTATGATTACAAGTAAAGGAGTGGCAGGAGTTCCGAGAGCGGCTCTCGTAATACTTACTGCCACACTTTCCAGTTTCCATCTTCCGGTGGAAGGAGTTCTGGTCATTCTGGGTGTGGATGAAATAATGGATATGGCCAGGACCTCTGTAAATGTCATAGGAAATTGCCTGGCCTCTGCTGTTGTGGCAAAATGGGAACGTTGCCATAACTGGGATACAAATAATCCTATTGAACCTTTACCGGTAGATAACTTAAATCTGGAGAGTACAACTATTAACGTTTGTAGTGAGTCGTGAGAAGTGAAAAGTGAGTGGAGAAACCACGCGTCACGCGTTACGCGTTACGCGTCACGATTACAATGAGTAACGAAATAGATAAAGACAAAATACTTCCTCCTGACTCCATGTATTACATGGGGCAGAGCATGGTTCCTACTTTTACTCCCGGCGATCTACTCTATCTTCAGCCAGACTGCAGGGAAATAAAAGTAGGAGATGTCATAGTATTCAGAGCAAAAGGAGACGAAAAAAACATAACTCACAGGGTAATTTCCACAGGAAAAGACGGAATAAAAACAAGGGGCGACAATAATAACCTCCCGGATTCATGGCTCCTTATGCCTGAAGATATTATAGGGAAAGTAATAGAAGCAGAAAGAAACGGCGTAAAAAGGAAGGTACCAGGCAGTACGGAAGGATATGTAAAAGGGAATATACTCCATATCCTGAGAAAGATAAAATTCTACTTTATCAAAATCTTCCGCCCACTTTATCTATGGCTTTCAGAAAAAAATATTACCTGCTCCATCTTACAAAAATGCGGACTTTTACGTATAATATCCATTAAAAAAGAAGAAAAGAAAGAACTTCAGCTTCTTTTAGGCAGTCTTGTCATAGGAAGACTTCTTCCCGGGAGGGAAAAATGGCATATAAGAAGGCCTTTCAGGCTGCTTGTAGATGAGAAGAGGCTGAAAGAGAAAAGTGAAAGGTAGTGAAAAGTGAAAAGTGAAAAGTAGCAGGGCCGACCCCATGTGTTCGTCCGGTACCGGTAACACACATCACGCATTACGCATTACGCATCACGAACCACGCGTCACGCGTTACGCGTTACGCGTCACGATCCATTATGAATAACATTTACAAAAAATCAAACTCAATAGCAATAAAAACCGTCCATGATGAAACTGTCGTATTCATCATGGACTCCTGGAGCGGTAATCTGGAAGATGAAATTTTCATTTTAAACGAGACAGGCAAATATATTCTCGACCATATAGACGGCAGGGCAACTGTGAAAGAAATCTCCGAAAAACTCTTCTCTGAAATTGAAGGAGACGACATAAGTCAGGAAGAAATAGATAAAGATGTTATCTCTTTTATAGAGGAACTGCTTAAGAGACATATAATAATAAAATCATGAAAGTAACTCAATTTCTCACCCTTCCGAAACATTTCAATTATCACAGATATTTACTCCCTTTCTGGAAAAAAGAGGCTTTTATACTTTTTTTAAATATCATTACCATGTATCTCGGCCTTGTAAACCCCTATCTTACAAAACTGGTAATAGATAAAGCCTACGGGAATAAGGATCTGAAACTATTCGTAACCCTCCTTGTAGCAGGGGGAATTCTGTTTCTCCTGAATAATGTTCTCTCTGCTCTCATAAGTTATCTGAAAATAACCATAAGGACAAAGATAAAATTCAACCTCACAGTAAAGGTTTTCAGTAAACTTCAGAATCTTCCTCTGAAATACTTTCAGGACAGTTCCAGTTCCCAGAATCTCTACCGGTTCAATTATGATATAGAAACAGTATCTTCCCTGATTGCAGATGTACTGCCCCAGATTATACAGCTTGTATTCAGAACCGTTACAGTCATGGTAATAATCTTTTTCCTGAACTGGAAAATGGCTCTGTGGTCTGTAATCTTAATGCCTTTTTTATATTACATAACAGCTTATTTCAATAAAAAAATGAAGAAAAGATGGGAAGAATCCATAGAAATAAGCCAGAAGGTTTTTACACTTCTCCATGACATACTGACTCATATACACCTGATAAAAGCCTTCGGAAAAGAAAGAGATGAAAGACGAACATACATTAAAACACTCATAGAAAACATAAGATTTACCCTGAATCTTCAAAAATACCAGTCTGTTGTTTCAAATATTCAGAGTATAATCTCAAGAGTATTTCTGGGACTCATACTGGCCTATGGAGGCTATCAGGTAATAAAAGGAGAGATACCGCTGGGAAGCCTTATAGCAATAGGTATTTACATAAATCAGCTTTCAGGCCTCCAGGGTTCCTTTTCCGGCTTAAGCCAGCAGATCTCCATGTCTTTTATCTCCTGCGACAGACTCGATACAATACTGAAAGAAGAAACAGATGAAAAAGAGAGCAAATCTCTGATAAAGCTAAAAAATTCAAAAGGTACGGTAGAATTTAAACATGTGTCATTTAATTACAGTGATGAAAAGACAGTGCTGAAAAATCTGTCATTTAAAATAGAAGGAGGAACCTTTGCAGGTCTTGCGGGGCCTTCCGGGTGCGGTAAAACAACCATTATAAATCTCCTGCTGAAACTCTACAGGCCGACAGATGGTGAAATTTCACTGGACGGGCATAACATAAAGAATCTGGAGAAAAACTCTTTTTATGAAAACACCGGCGTAGCCCTCCAGAATTCTTTTCTCTGGAACGATACCATAGAAAACAATATAAAATACGGAAAACATAATGCTACAGAAGAAGAAATAAAAGAAGCGGCCAGGGTGGCATGTGCAGATGAATTTATAGAAGCCCTGCCGGAAGGATATAAAACCGTTATTGGAGAAAATGCCTGTAAAATATCGGAAGGACAGAGGCAGAGAATATCCATTGCAAGATCGGTCATAAGAAAACCGTCAATCCTTATACTTGACGAAGGGCTTTCCTCTGTCGATGCAGAGACGGAAAACAAAATAATCAATCATATAAAAGAATTTCTCAAAGACAGCACAGTAATAATCATATCCCACAGACTTTCCACTATGCAGAAGGTAGATATGATATACTTCTTTATGACTCCGGAAAAGATTGATGCAGGAACATTTGAAGAACTGGTAAGGAATAATGTGGATTTTCAGCATTATTTGAATCTGCAGGAAAGTGAGAGTCGTGAATCGTGATACCAATTCGCTATCAATTTTAGTATTATAAATCTCCTGGCTTTGCCTGCCTGGCGCTCCTCCGAAAAAAATCTAAACTGGAACAGGCATATTTGTTAAAACTTACATCATGCCACTTTGCATTATATTCTATTCAAATAGACTTGTGCTGCCGTGATATTTTTTTCTCCGGAGCACCAGGCAGGCAAAGCGCTATAGTTGCTAGCTAAATGGTATGAGTCGTTAGTATGGTTGAACCCACGGCGTCACGCCCCTAATACGCTCCCGACCCCATTACCATTACGCATGCAGTATCAAACATTATTTCAAGATCAAAAAATACTGACTGGTTTTCTATATAATAAAGGTCTAAAAGACACATTTCTTCAAAAGACAGTTCACTTCTGCCGGAGATCTGCCACAGGCCGGTAATGCCGGCTACAGCGTGACCTCTCTTTTTATACCAGTCGAAACAGAGTTTATCTGTATTTTTTATCATCTTATAATCATTTACAGGAAGAGGACGGGGACCTACTACTGACATTTCTCCTTTAAGAACATTTATAAACTGGGGGAATTCATCGAGACTTAATTTTCTTATAATATTTCCCACTGGTGTTATACGGGGGTCATTTTTCATTTTAAACAACGCGCCGTTTGTTTCATTCTCTTTCAACAAATCATGTTTCATATTATCTGCATCGACACACATAGAACGGAATTTATAAACCTCAAATTCCGGCCCTCCTTTATAAAGAGCTCTTTTCTGTTTGAAAAACACAGGCCCTTTAGAGGTTAATTTTATAAGTGCCGCAGTAACAAGACATACAGGAACAATGACAATACTTCCCACGGCAAGGATTGACAGATCGAGTAAACGCTTACACAATTTCTGAACAAAAAGATATCTTGTTCTTCCTTCATCTGTAATCAAAGGAACACCTGTTACATCTTTTATATTTCTCTTTTTCATCAGACTTCTTATATGGGGAGACACCATCTTCAGATTAACATGATGCTTTTCACAGGCTCTCCTTACACTCACATATTTCGATATGTCCATAGAATCACTGACTATAAAGACCTGCTCTATGTTCATTGAAATTATGAGAGGGTTAACCTCTTTAAACATACCTATAATATCCTGTTCTATATCAGGAGCATCTTTCAGTTGATTGTTTTTCACAAAACCCACTACTTTATAGAAATCTCCGTATATATCTTTAAGCTGTTCGGCAAACCTGCTGGCAGATTCGTCTGTACCAATTATAAGAGTCCTCTTACTCCCCAGGCCTCGTTTTACGAGGAAACGGTTAACCTTAAATAGAATGGAATGATTGAGCTCCAGTATGACATACATGGACATAAGAAAAATAAGTATTACAGATCTGGAACAATAGGCAGATTTTGTAATATAAAGATAGGACATAAGCAAAATCCCTGTATAAAATGTAAGACGTCCTATTTGAGATTTCTGTTTTTCAAGGGCTGCTTTGAAGATTCCTCTGTAAAGACCGCAGAATACAGCACAGGGAATAAAAAGAATATTGGCAAGAATCCAGGGATAAAAATAATCATTAAGATTACTGTAACCGGAAAAACGAAGATAAAAGGCTGCATAAAAAGATAGATTTAAATAAAAAAGATCGGTAAATACAAGAACAACACTGAATATAAAAGGCCAGTTCTTCTTAAAAATCGTTCGGTTTAATAGACTTCCATCCCGTAATAAATTGTCTTTTAGAACATTTCTACAGGGCCGGCTTATAGCAACACTGCCGGATTCTCCTGTTATTCTGACATTATTCAAGTATACGCAAAGCCTTTCTCACTATTGTATTAAAAGATTTCATATAATTTATGTTATCTTATCACATGAAGATATTTTTTGCAAGTATATATTTTGGAAGAATTTACCAGATAGATTATAGTATATATAAAAATCGTGATTCGTAACGCGTGACGCGTGACGCGTGACGCGTGGTTTCTCCACTCACTTTTCACCACTCACGATTTGCAATTTTCCATCCTCTATGCTATTATTATCCCATATTATACCATAAATATACTGGAGACTTGCCGTCACGCGTTACGCGTTACGCGTCACGAATCAATTACATACAGGGATATTGCTTATATGAGTATAAAAGACTATTACTCAATTCTCGGTGTAAGCCATAAGGCCAGACAGGAAGAAATAAAGCAGTCATATAAAAAATTGATTTTTGAATATCATCCTGATAAATTCAAAAATCATCCGTCACACCAGCTTGCGGAAGAAAAGTTAAGAGAATTAAATGAAGCCTATGAAGTTTTAAGTAATCCACTGAAAAGAAAAATCTATGACAGAGATTTCTCTTCCTCACAGCATGCCGATTCTGTTCTTATAAGCAAACTCTTCAGAGAAGTCAGCTATTTATTCGAAAGAAAAGATTATGACCGTGCAAGAGCAGAACTGGAAAAGATATTAAATATTGATCCTCACATAGAAAAAGCAAATTTCCTCATGGGACTCTGTTATATAAATCAGGAACATTTCGGTAAAGGACAGATATTTTTTGAAAAAACTATAAAAATAAACGGCGAAAACCATGAAGCACTCAATATGCTCGGTATATGCTGTTTCAGACACAGAGATTTTGACAGAGCTCTCTATTATCATAAAAAAGCAGCTCGAATAGCACCTTACGAATATCTTTATATGGAAAATATAGCCCACGTATTATGGAGAGAAAAAAAGACCGATGAGGCTCTGAAATATTTCCTTAAAGCAAGAGAAAAAGCTCCTGACAGACCGGAACTCTGCATGTATATCTGTTATCTTTATAATGAAACAGGATATAAAGAAAAAAGCACAGACTATTTCAAAAAAGCAAAAAAGCTGGGTCCCGGCCATCCAATGGTGGAAGAATGGGAAGAAGAACATTATGACAGAATAAGCATAATGGAGCATATTCATCACTTTTCAGAAAACAAATGGAATGACATCAAAACCTTTGTAAAAAATAATGTCACTTATACAGGGAATTCTGTTAAAAGATATGGAAAAAATATAAAAAAATTATATAAAGACAGCAGAAATTATTCAAAAAAGAATTTGATCTACATGGAGAAAAAATTATCAAAAGCAGGAGAGAAATCAAAAAAATTACTTAAAGACGGCAAATCTGCCACAGAGAAAGGGTTAAAATCCGTAACAAAAACCCTGTCCGATGCCGGGGAAAAATCGAAAAAAATCTATTCGGCTACAAGAAATGTGTCTGAAGAAAAACTTCTGCTTATTGGAGAAAAATACAAAAAACTTGCCGAAGACAGCAGAGCAGTTACAGAGAAAGGTTTAAAATCTGTAACTAAAACCCTGTCCGATGCAGGAGAAAAATCGAAAAAAATCTGTTCGGCTACAAGGGATGTGTCTAAAGAAAAACTTCTCCTTCTGGAAGAAAAATCCAGGTGCTGCCGGCAGTTACTGCACCAGACATTCAGTAAGTATCAAAACCTCCCGTCACGCGTCACCTGTTACGCGTCACGACTGAGAATAAGGCCCATAATGGTCAGTGCCGCTCTCATTTTAGTATTATCGGTATTAATTTATAAAATTTCAGACAGAGAAGCGGAAAGAGGAAGAACAACCGGTATAAACAGAACAAATTCCTCACAGAAAGAATTATCTCTTTCCGGCAGCCCTCTGACGGAAACAGAAAAACATATAAAATTTTTGAATAATTATATAATCTGTAAAGATTATATATCAGCAAAAAAAGAACTTCATAAACTTCTGAAATTGAATATAATAAAATCGGATAAATATATTGAACTGGGTGAAATCTTCTTAAAAAATAAAGATTATAAAAATTCTCTGGATTGTGTGGAATATGCTCTAAAAAAAGAACCAAGTAATATAAAAGCTCTCAGGATTGCAGCAGGAGCATATCTCGGGGGCGGTAATTATAAGAACGCCATTGAAACAAACAAAAAAATCCTTTCCCTTCAGCCTTCTGACAGAGAGTCCTCTATGAATGTAGCTCTGGCTTATTACAGGCAGAAGGGCTATAAATCTTCAATCACATGGTCTGAAAAAGCTCTCGCATTAAACCTTACAGAAGGAGAAAAAAAAGCTGTTAATTCCATACTTTTTGACTCTCTGTTAAACCAGGGCCGTCTTATGACAGAAAGTAAAAAATACAGAGAAGGAGAAAAATATTTCCTAGAGGCATTGAACATAAAGAAAAATAATCTTTCTGCCAGGAAAGAACTTGCCGGATGTTATCTCCATATTGGTATAAATTATTTAGATAAAAAGAATCGTAAAGAAGGAAAAAAATATTTTAATAAAGTTATAGGACTCAACACGGGAGGAGATAAAGAAAAGCAGGCCAGACATTATATTGCATCCATGACTCCCGGGAAGAATAAGAATATTCAGATTGCTTCTAAAGAAGAACATAATAAAGAAATAGCTTACAATTACGAAAAAACCCGGGAAGATAATTATACTCAGGGTAACAATTATAAAGAAAATATACCGTCATATAGTAATACGGTAAAAGAGACAAAAGTAGTGGCTCCTGCAGAAGCAAAGACGGGCTATGAGGATATTAAGCTTGAGGATGGCGGAGAAGACAGCAAATTGTAGGGACGACGCGTGACGCGTGACGCGTGATGCGTAATGGGAATTCTCACGACTCACTACTCACTACTCACTACTCACTACTAAAGAAACGGAGATGAAACAATGAAAAAACTTATCATACTGATAGCAGTTGCACTGACGTTACTGCTTCCTGTTCTATCTGAAGAAACGAACTGGAATACTAAAGGGCTGGAACTTTATAAAAAAGGGCAGTATAAAGAAGCGGTGGAATGTTTCAATAAGGTTCTGAATGATGATCCCAAGGCTTTCAAGGTCTGGAATAACAAAGGAAATGCTTTATATAAACTCGGGAACTATGAAAAAGCATTGCTCTGTTATGATAAGGCACTGGAAGTCAGCCAGGACTACAGTAACGCATGGTACGGGAAAGGATGTACATTACTGCAGGTAAAAAAATATGAAGAAGCACTTGCATGTTTTAACAGGGTTTTAGCGCTGAATCCCGATGATGGCGATGCAAAAAAGAAAAAAGAAAGCATAATATCTCTCATGGAAATCAGAGATACAAAAACCATAGAAGAATGGTTTAACAGAGGAAATTATCTATATATTCAGGAGAAATATGAAGAAGCGATTGAATATTATGATAAGATCACAGAAGCAGATAAAAACCATATCGATGCATGGTATAACAGAGGATGTGCCTTAAAATTCCTTAATCGATATGATGAGGCACTGACAAGTTTTGACAGGGTGTCGGAATTAAACCCTGATTATAACAATGTAAAAAACAAAAAAGCAGAAACATTAACATTCCTGAAAAAAGAAGGTTATGTTGTCCCTGAAATGGTTTTACTTCCCGCCGGCACAGTTGAATTGAATATTGACACAGACAGTCAGAATGACAATAAATCTGTTTCTGTAGGCAGTTTTTACATATGTAAATATGAAGTGACAAATAAAGAGTTCTGCAAATATAATCAGGACAGAGAAAATCCCGATGATAATCTGCCGGCTGTGAATATAACATGGTCGGAAGCTGCCGATTACTGTAACTGGCTGAGCCAGAAAGAAAGTTTAACACCATGTTATGATAAAAAAAATCAGTCAGGTAACTATACACTTATAAATATAAAAAACAACGGTTACCGGCTTCCCACTGAAGCGGAATGGGAATATGCCTGCAGAGCGGGAACCGGTACAGATTACTACTGGGGTAACAGCATGGATGACAGTTACTGTTGGTACTATGATAATTCCCACCTTATGCCCCACACAGTCGGAGAAAAAAAGCCAAACAGTTCAGGCCTTTATGATATGAGCGGTAATGTATGGGAATGGTGTATATCCTATTTCCCTTCAAATGCCACATGTATAATAAAAGGAGGAGGTTTCCTTGAAAATGCCGGAAAATGCCGCTCCGGTTACAGAGGCAACCTTCCGGTAAGTAAAAGCATTGATATAGGGTTTAGAATGGTGAGGAGTAAGGAGTGAAAAGTGAAAAGTCAGAAAACCTTATCTAATCTGGTTTACAACATATTAAAATATTAATTGCCTATGCTCAGGTCAGTAATTACCGCAACAAATAAAACTGTTGTCATTCCCGCGTACGCGCATGCCCGTCAACTTAAGAATTATTTATTACTTCTTACCATTTTAATGCCTTGTAGTTATTATGGGTAAATACCACATAGTAACTGTTGTCATCTCCGCGAAAGCGGAGATCCATAGTATTTTGTGTTGACGCCTATGCGCGTATGCGGGAATGACAGATTAGAAATTTTGGTCACTATTCCACCTGTTACACGTCACGAGAATTAAATAATTCCTGATTTAAAATATCCATAGTATCTTCTTTTATACCCATAGCATAAATTTTATTTTTTGATAGTTTCTTAAGAACATTTTCAGGTATATGGAAAGATGCAAATATTGGAATTAATTTTTTTTCTGCATATTCCGGGAAGTATTTAAAAAATTCCCCACCTTTAATTAAATCAATAAATTCTTTAGCTTCTTCCGATTTTGGATTGGATTTTGCTTCTACAAGGATTATTTTATCAGTATAAATAGCTATGACGTCAAATTCTCTCTGTTCTGATTTATCAACAGGATTATATTTTTTAATTCTTGTAAAAATATCACCTGTTTTCAAATTAAAGTATTTTTCTGCAATAAATTCTATATTGGGAATAACAATATCTTCAACCAGAGTGCCCATTTTTTTAGCCATTCTCTCCCACTGATTATTTATTTCTTTCTTCATTTCTTTAGTATCTCTTCTTAATTCTTCTTTAAACTCTTTCACTTCCTGGCTTAAACTATCTGTAGTAGACTGAACATGAAGTTTAAATTCGTCCATACTGGCTTGACTATGACGTTTAAACTCTTTCATTTCCTGGCTTAAACTATCTGTAGTAAATTGAACATGAAGTTTAAATTCGTCCATACTGGTTTGATTATGACGTTTAAACTCATTCATTCCCTGGCCTAATTCCTGTATAAGGCTACTCAAATTATTTAAGTTTATTTGAGTAGTAACCTGCATATAAGCCAGTTTCATTAAAGCTCCTTCAAGGGTGCTTACTCTTTCCTCTATTTCCGGCATAGTCTGACACCTGCCTTCCATGTTTTACCTTTTACTGTCTCTTAATAGTATATCATAAATAGTACAGGTCAATCAATTTTTTTACAGGCCCTTCATTCCCCGGGTGCCTTATTCGTATGCTTTATTGCTTCTTCCCTGCTCTTTTTTGCCTGGCTGTCATCGGGTGTAAGAGAGAGTATTTTATCATAACATGCTACAGCTTCTTCGTATTTGCCGGTCTTTTCTAAAACTTTTCCTTTATTGAGCAATGCATCCGTATTTGACGGATCAATCGCCAGAACTCTATCGTATGACAAAAGGGCATCTTCGTTTTTTCCAAGGTTGTCCAGAATAATTCCCCTGTTAAACCAGACATCTCCGTTCTTGGGGTTAATATCTAAAATTTTATTGTAACACTGAAGGGCATCTTCGTTTTTTCCCAGGTTTACCAGGGTAGTTCCCTTTTTAAAGAGAGTCTTTATACTGGAAGGATCTATTTCCAGAACCTTATCATAACACAGAAGAGCTTCTTCATGTTTTCTCAGGTTTCCCAGTGAAAGACCTTTATTGAAAAGCACTTCTTGATTTTTCGGATCTTTTTCCAGAACCCTGTCATAACACTTGATTGCTTCTTCATATTTGCCTTCTTTATTCAAAGAAATACCTTTAGTAAATAAATCTTCTGCCGGCGAAGGCGACCGGGAGGGTTTATCGGGAGTTTGAGTGGCTTTTGCCACTTCCTTCTGTTTTTTCATTTCCTTCAGAGCCGTCTCCTTATTTGCCAGAGCATCTTTATTTTCAGGCTCCACTTTTAAAACCCTGTCAAATGCAGAGATAGATTCTTCATATTTACCTGTTTTCAGAAGAGCCAGTCCTCTGTAGTAGCACGCTGACAGGTCGTCGGGTTTGAGTTCCAGAACCCTGTCATAAGCCGTAATGGCATCGGCATATTTTTCGCTTTTTATTAAAACCAGTCCTTTACTGTTCCAGAGGTCAGGGTTATTTTTATCAAGCCCTGTGGCTTTATTGTAACAGTAAAGAGCTTCATCATTTCTGCCCAGGTCCCTTAAAACACCGGCTTTTTTGGTCCATCCGATTTTAGACAACGGCCTTAATTCCAGAAATCTGTCATAAGATCTGAGAGCTTCTTTATATTTCTCCTGAAGGCTTAACATGAGAGCTCTGTCGAACCAGAGAGACGGATTATTTCTGTCAAGTTCTATGGCTTTATCGTAAGCTTTAAGAGCTTCTTCATATCTGCCGAGCTGTTTTAGAAGAGAGGCTTTAGCGGATGCTGCTTCTTTAGAAAGAGGATTTCCTTCCAGGGCTTTATTATAAGATTTAAGCGCATCTTCATATTTTTTCCTGTCATATAAAATATTACCCCTGCCGAGCCAGGCGGAAGAATCGGACGGAGCTAACTGTATTACTTTATCATAACATGACATTGCTTCATCATATTTTTTCTCTATAAAATAAACATCTCCCCTGCCGCGCCATCCTTCCCTGCAGAGAGGATCCATATCAACTGCTTTACCGTAGCAAAAAAGGGCATCATCATATTTTTTCATGGCAGAAAAAACATCACCCTGTCCTGTGAGAGCTTCCGTACTGTTCGGGTCATATTCCACTGCTTTACTGTAAGAGGCAAGAGCTTCTTTATATTTCTTCCTGTCATAAAGAATTCTCCCTCTGTTCATCCAGGCAGCGCCATCTTTTCCGTTACATTCCACTGCTCTGTCGAAACAGGTAAAGGAATCATCATATTTCTTCTGATTATATAAAAGAATTCCTTTACCCAGCCATGCTTCACTGTTACGGGGATTTAATTCCAGTGCTATATTAAAGCTTCTGAAGGAATCATTATATTTCTTATCGAGGAATAAAATATTACCTTTCCTTACCCATGCCGTATCACGGCCGGAATCCATATCCAGAACTTTATTGTAACACTTGAGAGCTTCTTTATAGTACTTCTTTTTATATAAAACATCGCCTTTACCGTTCCATGAAGCGGTATTTTTCGGATTAATTTTTATTGCATTATCATAACACAGAAGAGCTTCATCATAATTTTCCTGTTTATATAAAACATTTCCTTTACCGGCACATGCTTCTCCCTTTTCATCTGGTTCAATATCCAGAACCTTATCGTAACAGAGAAGAGCTTCATCATATTTTTCCTGTTTATATAAAATATTTCCCTTATCAAGCCATGCATCTGTATAATAAGGGTTAAGTTCTATTGCTTTATCATAGGATAAAAGAGCGTCGCCAGTTCTGTTCAAATTTGCCAGAGTACCCCCTCTGTTATACCAGCCGTAGACATCATTTTTATCTATTTCCACCGATTTATCCCAGCAGGCAAGAGCTTCACCGTATTTTTTCCCGTGGTTCAGGGCCAGTGCTTTACTGTGCCATGCCATCAGGTCATTTCCGTCAATTTCTATTACTTTATCATAACATTTAATTGCTTCTCCGTATTTATTCAATTTTTCCATAGCCCAGCCTCTGCTTTTCCAGGTATCTTTATCCTTCGGGTCAAGTTCAAGACCTTTATCCCAGCAGGCAAGAGCTTCACTGTATTTTTTCAGTATTACAAGAATAAGACCTTTACTGTACCAGGCTTTAACATCTTTCGGGTCAATCTCTATGGCTTTATCGGCACATTTCATAGCTTCCTTAACCTTTCCCTGAAAAGCAAGTGCCCGGCCTTTCTGATACCATGACTTAATATCCTTCGGATTAATCTCTATTGCTCTGTCATAACATATAATAGAATTCTCATAATCTCCCAGATTGTTCAGAGCCTGTCCCCTGCCGTACCATGAATCAAGATCATCGGGTTTAATCTCAAGGGCTCTATCATAGCATCTGACAGCTTCCTTGTAATTCCCGAGTTTATCAGATGCCTCTGCCTTACAGTACCATGCATCAAAGTTTCTGTAATTAATGCCAATAGCTTTATCACATGATTTTATTGCTTCTTCATAATTACCGAGACATTTCAGAGCCTCTCCCCTGCCGTACCAGGCAGATCCTGCCAGAGGGTCATATTCAACAGTTTTATCGTAACATGTAATGGCTTCATAATACTTCCCGTTATGCCTGAGTGCTTCACCTTTACCGTACCATATCCGACCGTCTTCAGGTTTTAATTCCAGTGCTCTGTCGTAACAGGCAACAGCTTCTTCATATCTATCCAGGCCGCAGAGACTTTCACCTTTATCAAACCAGACTTCTCCGTCTTTGGAGTTAATCTCCAGAGCCCTGTCGTACAGTTCGAGAGCTTCTTTATATTTACCCTTTATATATAATTCATCTGCCTGTTTGTGGAATTTTGCAGCTTCATTGCAGGAAGAATTAAGGAGTAAAATAAGGAGTAAAAGACTTAACAGGAAGATAATTGTGAGTCGTGACGCGTGACGGATGAGTCGTGACGCGTGACGGATGAGTCGTGACGCGTAACGCGTGACGCGTGACGCGTAATGCGTGATGCGTGATGTATTACGCGTGACAGGTAATACGGAACTGTTATCATGTAAGCTCAAAATCTCTGCCTCCAGTCGCTTTTCACTTTTCACTTTTCACTTTTCACTAAAATAATATACAATACTTAAAAGTAAATAGTCAACTTATATTGACAAAAATATACTAGTTTTATATAATGTTATGATCAACGCAAGTTTAAACTAATTTACCATATAAAACAAAAAACCTCGTGTGACATGTGAAGAGCCTGCGAATATACGGGAGGTAAAAAATGAATATCGAACCTTACAAAAATGCACCTTCTCAGCCTCAGAGTAATCCTACGCCGATAGAAACTTATAAACCATCACCTATAATGCCCTATAAGACAGAAGAGAAAAAAGATGAAGATGAAATTGACTGGAAAAAAATACTCGGTTATTTAAATATAATAAGAAGAAGAAAATTTGTAATACTTCAGTGTCTGAGTATTGTACTTCTTCTGGGATTTGTAGTTACAAAAATGACCACTCCTCTTTACAGGGCAACAAGTAAAGTGATAGTACTTCCCAGGCCTATTTCTGTTCAGAGACAGGGACAGGAAGAAACTACCGTATTTGTTCCTTCCATTTCAATCGAGGCACAGATTCAGATGATGGGCTCTTCTGCAGAGGTGGGAGAAAATATTTCCAAAAACCTGAAAGAAAAAAACAAAGTGAATCTATCGCCGGGAGCTATAATGGGCAGCCTTTCCTTCAGTAAAATAAAAGATACGGAAATGATAGAAGTAAGTTCTGTAAATAAAGATCCCGAACTTGCCCGCCTCATAGCCAATTACGGCGCAGATCAGTTCAGAGAAAAAAACAAACAGTTCGATTCCATTAAATTAAAACAGAGCAAAGATATGGTAGACCAGCAGTTAGCTCTTGTGGAAAAAGATCTGAAAGAAGCAGAAGAAAAATTTAAAGCTTTTCAGAAAAAAGAAAACATGATTGATATAGATACTGAAGTAGAAGCAAAGGTCAAGAAAGTAATTGAACTGGAATCCTCAAAAGCGCAGGCTCAGGTGGAAAAAGATGTGGCACAGGCGAAACTGAATGAAGCCCGTTCCGGTCTTCAGGGAGGAATGGGGATAGATGAAAAAGACCCCGTAGTAACAACCCTTGAAGGACAGCTTGCCGGTCTGGAAATAGAACTGGCAGGACTCAAAGAAAAATGGACCGATGATTACCCTGAAGTTCTTAATACAAAAGCAAAAATTGAAGAGACAAAAAAGAAACTCAGAGAAGCAATGAACTCACAGAACACGTCACAGAAAAACCAGATGCTTATCAATAATTCGGTGGAATATACAGGAGCAGATGCAAAAACTTCAGGCCTTGCTGCCATATATGAAAAAGAAAGCGAAAATTTAAAGAAATTTCCCGAAAAAATCGTAGAAATGAAGAGAATGAAAAGAGAACTGGATATACTGGAAAGTAAATACAAACAACTGCTTCAGAAATCACAGCAGGCAAAAATCATGGAAGCGGACCGTCAGGGGAATGTAGAGGTAGCAGCTTATTCTCTTACCCCTTCAACTCCCTTCAAACCTGATATGAAGAAAAATCTTCAGATAGCTCTTCTCCTGGGTCTGCTGCTGGGTATAGGCGTGGCAATCCTGCTGGATCAATTGAATATTCCTCTTACAAATGAAGAAGATGTAGCAAAAAATCTGAATCTTTCCGTCATCGAAGTAATACCGAGAATAAAATTCTCAAAGAAAGTTCAGGCACCTTCACTTATAAATGTAGACGAACATGAAAGGAAATATGTCTTCTTTCTGGAAGCGTTCCGTACTCTCAGAACTGTTCTGAATTTCTCAATGAAAGACGATATTGCAATACTGGGAAGGAATGTTAAAACCATTCTCGTAACAAGCTCTGTGCCGGGAGAAGGTAAATCTACGATAGCAAGTAATCTTGCCATATCTTACGCACAGATGGGCAGGAAAGTAATCCTTGTAGAAGCAGATCTCCTGAGACCGACAATCTACAAAGCATTTAATATTGAAATAAAAAATAACGGCAGAGGCGTAACAGATTTACTGACATCCAAAGAGCTGAATTTAAAGCAGCTTTTACATGACACAACTATTCCGAATCTGAAAATCCTTACAGCAGGGAAAAACATAAAATTCACATCAGAACTGTTTGAATCTGACAGGATGAAAAATTTTATACATGAACTGACAGAAGATAAAAATGTAGACATGGTCATATTCGACTCCTCTCCGTGCCAGGCAGTAAGTGACGGCATAATACTCTCTTCCATGGTAGACAAGGTATTGCTTGTAGTATCTACAGGCATGAACGCAAGAACAGTACAGCAGTCTATAAAAATGCTGAACAGCGCCCAGGCAGATATTATAGGTGTGGTGCTCAATAAAATGGATACAAGCAGAGGAACCTATTATTCCTATAAATATAAATACGGCTACTATTACTCAAGAGATAAGAAAACATCGGAACCGAAACTGGACGCAGCATCCAGCCTGGATGAAATACTCGAAGGCTCCGATGATTCCGTTCCGAAACTGGAAAAGAAAGAGAAAGAGTTTACTTTTAAGAGTGAGTAGTGAGTGTAGTGAGTAGTGAGTAGTGAGTAGTGAGTGTAGTGAGTAGTGAGTAGTGAGTAGTGAGTAG
>CAYSLJ010000055.1:0-39676 GCA_964431735.1 uncultured Synergistia bacterium
AACTTCAGAAAAAACTCGAAGAAGAGGAACTTCAGAAAAAACTCGAAGAAGAGAAACTTCAGAAAAAACTCGAAGAAAGGGTAGAAATTATAGAAGTAGTAGACGGTGAATGGGAAGGAGACGAAGAAGAAGTAGAAATTATAGAAGTAGTAGAAGATGACTGGATAGAAGAAGACGAAAAATTTGATTATGTCCCCTGTGACAGGATCTATCTGAATTTAATCCAGGAATTACTGAGTAAAGATTTTAGTTCCCTTACGCCGGCTATTTTGACTAACAGGCCAAAACTGGATCAAAGATTTTTTGAAATAATTGATTATAAAATGCAATTTGCCATAGAACATGATCAAAAACTGGCGAATGACTTATCTTATCTAAACAGTATTATGACCAACCTGAGACTTCGCGATAATATGGTACCTCCCTACGTGCCATCTCAGGAAGAACTTGAAACACTGGGAATCTTAGAAGAATTAAGAAAGCAGCAGGAAAAAACGCTCCAAAAAGAAGAAGCCATATCGCAACAGGAAGAAGAACTTAAAAAACCTGAAGAAGAATTATTAATTGATAAATATGAGAGAGAGATGCAATATATTTTACTGGCTTACTTCTTAATAAGAGCTGATTCTATAAATGAAATTGCAGTTCTGATTCATAACTATAATGATCTGCTTGATGATAAATTTTTCGAAAATCTGTATGAAATATTCTACAACACAAAAAATTCAAACAAAAAAGAAATAATTGCAAAATTAGTTTATCTAGATAAAATCTTTATTTATTCCGGTTTAAGAAAGAAAGAAAGTCCATTGAATCCTTATCTGACAGAAGATATGTCAGGAACGCCCAATATGGAAGAAATTTCGGAAGAAGACATAATGGCGGCTCATTTATCTGACACAGGTATGGAAACAAAAGAAATTTCTATTAAAGAGCCTGATACAAAAGATACAAAAACTTACACTCCTGGAATAGAAGACAGGGCAGTGGGAGAAATTTTTATAAAAGAATATGTTCCGGGAAGATTTACTCACGAGGAAATTCAATCCAGAATTCAACTTGCCTGCGGTGATGTTCTGGCTGACAGTTATTACTATGAACCTGATGACAGACTTATATCAAAAGAACATGATTATTTAATGGAAAAAAATTACAGAAAACCTTCTACTGAAGAATTACAGGAAAGCATACCACCTGCTTCTTCTGAAGTTCCCGCTTCTTATAAAGAAGAACCTGTAACAGAAGCACTATCAGAAATAGAGCTTCCCGATGAAAGTGAAGAAAAAAAGAAAGAAGAACCAAAACAGATTACCTATTATGAGACAATACTGGAAAACTATTTATTAATGGCTATAGATAAAGGAGCTTCCAATTTACATTTAACAGTAAATTCTCCTCCTGTCATGCGTATATATAAAGAAATACAAAAAATGGAATTACCAATAATTACGTCAGATTTTACCCAGTATTTTGTTGATAATATGCTTACAGAGCCACAACGGAGAGCTTTCCTTTATAATAAAAATCTGGAAATGACATATAAATTTATAAGAAATGAAAAAAACTACAGATTTAAAGTAAATATTTATGAGCATCTCAATGGTATAAATGCAAATTTCTGGTTTATACCGCCTGTAATTCCATCACTAAAAGAGCTTAATCTGCCTGATATTATCTCATCACTGATTTATTACAAATCAGGCCTGATAATAATTGCAAGCCCGTCAAAAGGTGGGAAAAGTACCACTCTGAATGCCCTGTTAAATATAATAAATGAAGAAAGATCTTCTCATATTATTACCATTGAAAATCCTATAGAATATATTCATCATTATAAAAAAAGTATTATAAGACAGAGGCAAATAGGTATCCACTCGGAAACGTTTAAAGGTGCATTAAATTTCAGTATAAAAGAAAATCCCGACATTATAGTTATAGGTGATTGCAATGACTATGACACTGTATACCGGGCATTACTCGCAGCAGAAACAGGGAAATTAGTCTTCATTACTGTAACAGCAACAGACTCTATAAGCGCTATAAATGCAATACTGAATTTATGTTCTGATGAAGAAGAAATAAAAGATATATTTTCTGCGGAACTTAAGGCTATAGTTTCGCAGCATCTCTTACCGGGGTTAAATAAAGACTGCATAATTCCGGCAGTGGAAATCCTACTGGGCTGTGAGCGGCTTTCAGAGATCATAAAAAATGATATATTCTTCGAAATATACAATTTAATAAATGATAATCCTAAAGCCGGTATGATATCATTGGACAATTCTTTATTAAACTTATATAAGGGAAACCTTATATCCAGAGAAACTGCTTTAGAGTTAGCACAGGATCAGACAAAATTTCTTTAATGAAATATGTCTGATTTTTTTGTAAAAAATCTATAACAGCCTCTAAAAGGCATGTTCGGAGCAGTTACAACCAGATATGAGAATTAGCAAACAGTGAAGCATAAGGATTTTCATATAAAACACTCTGGATTTTGAAAGGGGTTAAAGTAATGTTAGGTCGCCTTTTTACCGGTAAAGAGAAAAATGGTAAAGAGAAAAAGTTAGAACACGAATATGAAGAGCATGGTAAAAGTCATAGAAAACCCAGACCTCCTGCTATCAGTCATACAAAGAAACTTCCTGCCATTACACTCGATAGTGAAATTAAAGTGCAGCCTGAAAAATCTAAAAGGCAAAGATCTCAAAAAAGTAAGGACATAGAAGTTATTAAAACAGATATATCAGGAGATTACACTATAGAACAATTACTGGATGTAACCGATAAGCTTGACATATCAGATATTTATATAAATGCCGAATGTCCTCCATGTTTTCGCATCTATGATCAAATGATAAAATCAGATCTGAATATTATATCTGAAGATAAAGTAAAAGAAATGCTTTATCAGGTATGTACAGAAGAACAGATTGAAGATCTTGAAACAAGCGGAGAAGTAAGATTTCCTCTCCAGTTAAATGAAAGAAGCCGCTACAGAGTAAGTATTTGTAAACAAAATAACGGTTATGGAAGTGTATTTAAAAGAATATCCTGTAAAATACCTTCTTTCGACGATCTCAACGTACCGGATGTTTTAAAAGATATAGCTCTCTATAATAGAGGACTTGTAATAATAACCGGCCCGTCTAAAAGCGGAAAGAGTTCAACAATGGCATCTATCATTGATTATATAAATGAAAACAGCAAAAAACTTATTATAACTATAGAAAACCCTGTAGAATATATCTTTGAGAGTAAAAATTCCATTGTTATCCAGAGAGAAATAGGTACAAATGTTTATTCTTACAAAGAAGGTTTACAGGCAATTCTTCAGGAAGAGCCTGCTGTTCTATTCATAGGGGAAGATTTAAACGATAGGGAAAATATATTAATGTTATTAAAAGCCGTTGAAATGGGAACTCTCGTATTTTGTTTTCTGAATAATAATAATTCCCAGAACGCTATTAAGAAAATACTGAATTTCTTCCCTAAGGGGAAAAGACAGGAAATCATAAGACGATTGTCTGCAGCATTAAAAGCTGTTATATCTCAAAAGTTAATATTAAAGCAGGATAAAAAAGGACAGATTTTAGCTACAGAAATTATGCTGAATACGATGGAAATAACAGAGTTAATAAGAACAGATCGTACAGGAGAAATTTATTCTTTCATGTCAGAAGCAAGGGTAAAAGGTATGAAAACAATGAACGACTCACTGTGTGAACTGATTAAAGAGCACATGATTTCCCAGGATACAGCAAAAGAAGCAGGATTTATAAGTTCGTCAGTTATAGAAAGTTAGCAGTCTGCATAAATCTTTATAGTTTTTCATGTTAAAAGAGATTACCATCCTCCCTGACAATAAAAAATTATATGTAACAGAAGGCAGTAACCTCCTTAAGTCTCTGCGGGAAAAGGGTTATTTTATAAACAGTCCCTGTTCCGGTATGGGATTATGCGGGAAATGTTCCGTAAAAATAATAGAAGGACATGTACCTGTCAGAGAAAGAGATAAAAAACTTCTCTCAGAAGACAGATTAGAGGAACATTTCAGACTTGCCTGTGGTGTTACTGTAGAAGATAATATAACAATTATCCTTCCTGTTCAGTCGGAAGATATACCTTTAAAAGAAACTATAAGCGGAGAACATTTTATAAAAACAGACAGCGGTATAAAAAAATTTTTTCTTTCTCTTTCACCACCATCTTCACAGGATCAGAGGTCTGATACACAGAGAATTCAGGACAAATTAAAAACAAAACTTTCTTTTCCTCTCAGTATATTACGTAAAATACCAAGGATGTTACGCAATAATGATTTTAAAGTTACTATCACTGCAAATGGTGCAGTAACAGTTCTTGATATGGAACCGGGCGATAAATCAGAAGCAAATTACGGTATAGCAATAGATATTGGCACTACAACAGTAGTAGTCTATCTTCTGTCCCTTATTACCGGTGAAGAAATATCAGCAAAATCTATAACCAATCCACAGACTGTTTATGGCTCAGATGTTATATCCAGAATAAATTATGTACATAAAAACGGAGAAAGTGGCCTTAGAGAACTTCAGGGTAAAATAATAAACGGAATAAACTCGATAATACAGGAATTATGCTGGAATAATAATATTTTATATAAAAATATATATAAAGCCTGTATAGCCGGTAATCCCACAATGATTCAATTATTCCTGGGAATAGATCCGTCATATCTGGATAAAGCACCTTATATTCCAGTATTAAGAGATGTAATTTCTTTTAAAGCTAAAGAAATAGGTATGAAAATAAATCCTGAGGCACCGGTTCAGATATTGCCGGCAGTTTCTGCCTATATAGGCAGTGATATAACGGCAGGTATAGCAGCTACAGGATTGGATAGAACAAAAAATTTGAAATTACTTATAGATATAGGTACAAACGGAGAAATTGTCCTTACATATAAAAACAGGATGATTGCCTGTTCTGCCGCAGCAGGTCCTGCTTTTGAAGGAGCCTGTATTGAAAGAGGTATGAGAGCTCAGGAAGGAGCCATACATAAAATAAATATAAATAACAGAGATATTAATTTTGAAACATTCGGAAATATTCCTCCTCTGGGTATATGCGGTTCAGGACTTATAGATTTGATAGCAGCTTTGAGAGAGATGGATATTATAACAGAAAGCGGAAAACTCACAGATAATAATTCCCTCCCTGTAAGTGGCAGGGTCAGTATCATAAGAGAAAAAGAAAAATGTTTTAATATCTATAAAGATATTTATGTCTCCCAGAAAGACATAAGGGAGGTACAGCTTGCCAAAGGAGCTATAAGAGCAGGAATAGAAATTCTCATCAAAGAATTCGGTGTAAGTATTGAAGATATTGAACAGATATACCTGGCAGGTGCCTTCGGAAGTTTTCTGAAGAAAGAAAGTGCAAAATCCATAGGACTTATACCTGATATAAAGTCCAATAAAATAAAAAGTGTAGGCAATTCTGCCGGTCATGGAGTAAAACTGTGCCTTCTAAATCAGAATAAACTCAAACAGGTACAGAAAATAGCAGAAAAGGTTGAATATATAGAATTATCATACCGTACCGATTTTAATGATGAATTTATAAAACAGATGTCTTTTCCTTCCCAGATCGGCAGAAGAGAGACAAGAGTCATAAGACGTGACGCGTAACAGACAATGTACAGGGATTAAACCCGTTACCCTTATCCGTCACTTATGAAATACACTATAAACATTCCTGTAAAAGCTTTTCATAAAGAATATCTATTTCAAAATTTTTAGAAAATTCTGGATATACCTTGACTGTAACAGGTTTGTCTTTCTCACAGATCACTTTTATGTGATTTATTCTTCTGAGAATATATGATGGTTCAGATTCATAAGGAAGAGTGGTGTATGTATGGCCAATCCAGGATAATAAAGAAGCAATTTTTTCCTGATTGACAGGATAATGTTTTAAAAAATGGTTTAAAGCGTTTGCCCATATTTCTTCATGATTTTTCGTTTTATCTATGAGAAAACATTCTATCCCTATTTTAGGAAGCACTTCTTGAGAAATATCCAGATTATATCGAAGATGGGTAAATTGATTTAATTCTGACACAAGTTCCATTACTTCTGGAATATCTCCCGCATATTTAATATCTGTAAGATAATCTTTAAGTTTTTCATCGGGGATAGCAAGTACAGCCCTTACAGCATCTACAGGACGGGATAACATCAGTGCTGCATATGTCAGTCTACCATTATCAGGACATGCATTCAGGCAATATATAAACTTATCTTTTATATCTTTTTTTAAAGGTTTTCCTCTGAGACATTCCAACCCCTCTATAATCCAGTTATATATCCCTCCATTAAGAAGTGAACATTCATTTACCACTGAATTAGAGGTTCTAAAAAAAACACCGGGGACAGGAGTTTTTTTTCTTATACTCTTCAAATCAAACTCAAGCCAGAGATTGGATGTATTTTTATAAAGTAAACCTTCCGGCAGAGACCACATCTGACAAAAACAACGTAACTGCCTCCATACAGAAGACTTAAATAGAGAAGTATCTATTGAAACCCTATCTTTTGAAACCCTATCTTTTGATCCGGCAAGTATTTCTCTGCCTGTCCAGCCATTTAAAACAAAAGAAAAATCTGCTACAGGCTCATTTATTCCCAGAGGACATTCAAAATGTCCGATAGAAATGAGATCTGCAGGGAATTTTTCATTTAATTTTGTTATCAAGGCAATTACTTCAGAAGAAACAAGATTTTCTGATATATGAGGTATAATATATTTAAACACTTCATTAAAAGTAAAATTCATAAGTCACAATTCGTTTTAAATTAATAAAATCCTTCATCATTTACAGAGGGATTAAATAGAATACTATAGAATTATAAAGTATCTTTAATATATGAAATATGGAGGAGGAATTATTATGTCATTGGAAAGCGCCAGGGCATTTATTGAGAAAATGGAGACAGACCATGACTTCGCAAAAGAAGTTTCTGAATGTAAAGACAGTGAGCTTCGAGCCGAACTTGTCAAAAAAGCAGGATTCGATTTTACAATGGAAGAGCTAAAAGCATGCAGGCCGCCTCTGACAGAAGAAAAACTTGGCACTATAGTTGGTGGTCAATACCCCTATTACTGTTTTTATAACAGGCCAATTTAAATTTCTGATTGTATTTATCTTTGAGCAAGTCAGTATACTTTTTACATTTTTTCCAACAAAGCCTTATTACATCTTGCAGGGCAAAGCTTTGCTTCGCCCCTAGAGGGAAAGTTTTTTTTAAGATTCTGCGAAAATATAGCAAGTTATATAAATTTCCAACTCCTTAAAAAAATTTTCTCAGGAGGAAAACAAAATTAAATTTTTAAAATTTATGTCTTTACAATGGGATCCACTTTAGTTATTAATTATGGATTGTTATGGAACTAACTATAATTACTATTGATGCTCAACCTCAGTAATTGAAAGGAGATTTAATTAAATGAAAGGTCTTATCGGAGTTATAGGAGGCAGCGGACTTTACCAGATAGAAGGACTTGAAGATTTGAGATTCGAAAAAATCGATACTCCCTTCGGTTCTCCTTCCGATGAATATGCCATCGGAACCATAGGCGGGAAAGAAGTGGCTTTTCTTCCAAGACATGGAAGAGGTCATGTATTATTACCGGATGAAATAAATTTCAGAGCAAATATTTACGGATTTAAAAAACTGGGTGCTCAATGGATCATATCTCTGAGTGCAGTAGGAAGCCTGAAAGAAGAACTTAAACCAAGGGATATGGTCATAATAGATCAGTTTTTCGACAGAACAAAAGCAAGGGCCAGTACATTTTTCGGTAAAGGTATTGCTGCCCATATTGCTTTCGGAGATCCTGTATGTAAAGACATGGCTTCCATATTATATGAAGCAGCGAAAGAAGCAGGAGTAACAGTACATAAAGGAGGAACATACGTAAACATTGAAGGGCCTGCATTTTCAACAAAAGCAGAATCTATTGTTTACAAAAACCTGGGCATGGATGTTCTCGGCATGACAAATCTTGTAGAGGCCAAACTTGCGAGAGAAGCCGAAATATGTTATGCCACTGTTGCAATGGTCACAGACTATGACTGCTGGCATGAAGGCCATGACAGCGTTACCGTAGATATGGTTCTTGCTGTATTATCAGAAAATGCAGAAAACGCAAAGAAGATAATTAAAAATGCTATCTCAAAAATACAGGATGAAAGAACATGTGCATGCAAAGATTCTCTGGCATCGGCTCTTATAACTTCAAAAGACAGAATGCCTGAAAAAACAAAAGAAAAACTTGCTTTGATAATAGGAAAATATTTGTAAGTGAAAAGTGAAAAGTGAATGTTATTTTTTTCTATTCACTATTCACTTTTCACTGCTCACTATTCAAAGGAATGTGGAGCGTAAAAATACTTCCTTTCCCTTCTTCACTTTCCACTGTAACAGTTCCACCATGAGCTTCGATAATACTTCTGGCAATATAAAGGCCTGTGCCCATACCTTCAAAAGCTCTGGTACTGCTGGCGTCTACCTGATAAAATTTATCAAATATTTTAGATAAATGTTCCTCTTTTATACCTATACCTCTGTCTTTTATAAGAATATCTACATAATTTCTCATGTCAACAGGTATTTTCTCAACCTTAACAATAATGTCTCCTCCTTCGGGAGAAAATTTGGCTCCATTATCAATTATATGATAGATTGCATGAGAAAGCTTCGTTCTGTCAGCTTCAAAAACTATAGAATCATCCATAGAAAATATAAATTTATGAAGAGGATATTTTTTCTGTAAAAGTTCTACAGTAGATGAAATAAGGTCAGGTAATTCACATGTTTCTTTAAAGAGACGCATAGTCTCTTCTGTTTCGATACTTGCAATAGTAAGTAAATCATTTATAAGCCTGCTGAGATGCTCAACACGCCCTTCCATAGTATCTATCATTTCCAGTTTCTCTTCTTCCTGTAACTGTGAAGAATAATTTTTAAGGGCATATAAATAACCTTTTATAGGTACGATAGGTGTTCTCAATTCATGAGACAGAAGAGAAATCAACTCATTTTTGGCTTTTTCAAGATTCTGGATCTTCAGTAAATGGTCTGAAACCTGTTTATATAATCTGGCATTTTCTATAGCAGTAGCAGCCTGGTTTGCAAGTGTGGCAAGGAGATTTAATTCATCTGTATCAAAAGCGCCGGACATAAGCCTGTTATCAGTGTAGATAATACCTATAATTTCATCTTTTAATTTCATTGGAACACAGAGTACAGATCTTATGTCATGTAATATAATACTTTTACTTCTTACAGATGGATCCTGAAGAGCATTGGTACTCAGTACAGGTTCTCCCGTATTGAAAACCCTGTTGGCAACAGTCATACTTATAGACATTTCCAGTTCGCTTATAGTCTTTTTATCCATATTTCTTGCAACCATAATTTCGAGTTTTCCAGAAGATTTGTTGTAAAGCATTACAAAGCCTCTTTCACCTTCAAAAACCTCTATTATCTTGTCTATAACAATATTCAGAACTTCTTCTATATCCAGAGATGAATTAAACAAACGGACAGTTTCATATAATAATGAGAGATGCTCCATTACTTCACTGGAGATTTTTATAGATTGTCGTCTCTTTCCCATAAATAAAACTCCTTAATAACGTAATGCGTGACGCGTGACGCGTGACGGGTAAAAAATCTTCGTAACTCTTCAGCTATTAGCATTTACCGAGGTGAGCATAAATAATACATACATGCTCTCGTTACGCGTAACAGGAGGAAAACTTTTATTACATGCTTACGCTCAGGTCATTAGCTAAAAATTATAATTTCTCACTCTAAATATTCAATTAAATTTCACAGTTTTTATATTCTAATTGAAAAGAAACTGCAAGTCAATTCTAATTTAACAATGAACTATCAATAATCAGCTATCATCTTTTAAAAGAAAATTATAATATTGAAGGTTTATAAGACCGTAGAAGGATTCAGAGATATTTCAGAGAATATGAGTAAAATAATTTCATTATTATTCAGATTTCTGGCATCAGGTGATAACTGATACCTGAGAACTGACAACTGAAAAGTAGGTGTTATTGTGGCAGTAGAAACAAGAGAAATAACTTTTATTACGAAGGGCAATTGTGATGTAGTAGATGTGACTTCTCAAATATCCGAAGAAATAAAACAGTCAGGCATCAATGACGGAATAGTGACCATATTTGTTCCCGGTTCTACAGGAGGTCTATCGACTATAGAATATGAAAGTGGTCTAGTAAGTGATATTAAAGAAGCTATGGAACGAATTGCTCCCCAGGGAATAGAATATAAACATAATTTAAAATGGAAAGACGGGAATGGCCATTCCCATATAAGAGCTTCTATAGTAGGACCATCAATTACAATACCCTTTACGAAAAAAAAGATGCTTCTCGGTACATGGCAGCAGGTAATTTTCCTGGACTTTGACAATTGTTCCAGAAATAGAAGACTTATACTTCAAATTCTAGGGGAGTAATCGTATAATTGAAAGAAAATTACGTAATAGCCATGTTGACAGACTTCGGGATTAAAGACGGTTTTGTCGGCACAATGAAAGGAGTAATACTTGGTATAAATCCTTCTGCAAAAATTGTAGATATAAGCCATGATATTTCTCCGCAGAATATAATGGAAGCTTCATATGTATTAAAGAGTTCTTCCCCTTACTTCCCGGCTGGCACAATATTTCTGGTAGTAATAGATCCCGGTGTGGGAAGTAACAGAAAAGCCATAATAGTAAAAACTTCGCATTTTACATATATAGGGCCGGACAATGGAGTACTGTCAGGCATATACAATCAGGCAGAAGATGATATAATAGAAATAACCAATAAAGCTTATTTACTCCCTGATATTAGCAATACATTTCATGGAAGAGATATTTTCGCTCCTGTAGCGGCCTATTTAAGCACAGGCATATCCCCATATCTTACAGGAATGAAAATAGATAATATAACATGTATAAATAATATAAATCCATTGATAGATAATAAAAATACAGTTATCGGAACCATCATATATACAGACAGATTTGGCAATTTAATAACAAATTTAAGCGAAAATTTTTTTCATAAAAATAGAATAGATTGCAAAAATATAAATATTAAAGGTAATATAATAAATGGTCTGAGTAATTCTTATTCTGAAAAACGTCCAGGTGAACTCCTTGCTATAAAAGGAAGTTCAGGATATATTGAGATAGCGGTGAATCAGGGAAATGCAGGTAAATTACTTCAGGCAGGTACAAATGATACAGTTATAGTGAACAGTGAATAGCAATAAATCTTTTCACTTCTCACTGTTAAAGAGGTGAAATACAAATGGATCAAACAAGAACTCCATATTTTGATGCCCTTCTGGACTATGTAGAGAAAGGTACACTGTCTTTTCATTGTCCAGGTCATAAAGCAGGAAGAGGCATGCATGAAAAATTTAAAAAGCATGTAGGTCTTCAGGGCCTTGCATTTGACCTTACAGAAGTCCTGGGACTGGATGATCTGCATCATCCTACAGGCGTATTAAAAGAAGCACAGGAACTGGCAGCAGAAGCATATGGAGCAGAAAAAACTTTTTTCCTCATAAATGGCTCTACATCAGGTAATCAAGCAATGATATTCGGTATAGCCAATCCAGGTGAACAGATAATCATCCCCAGAAACGCCCATAAATCTACAATAAGTGCCTTTATAATAAGCGGTGCCATACCGGTATTTATGGAACCGGTTTATGACAAATTTTATTTTCTGGATCACAATGTAACAGTAGATACAGTAAAAGATGCACTGAAAAAATATTCTCAGGCGAAAGCAGTACTTATAGTCAGTCCAACATATTACGGAGCGACTGCTGATCTTGAAAATATAATAAAACTGGTTCATGACAGCGGTAAAATTGCCCTTGTAGACGAAGCCTGGGGACCTCATCTAAAATTTCACCCCGCTCTGCCGAAAACAGCACTTGAATGCGGAGCTGATATTGTAGTCAACAGCACCCATAAACTCATAGGCGGCATGTCACAGGGGGCTATGTTACATCTCCAGGGTAACAGAATAAATTATGCCAGAGTTGCCAGTGCTGTTCGTTTTTTTACAAGCACAAGTCCGTCCTGCCTTATAGTCGCATCTCTGGACATGGCACGAATGCAGATGGCTACAGAAGGAGAAAAATTACTTTCTGAAACTATTCAGCATGCTGAATATGCAAGAGAAAGAATTAAAAACATAGAACCACTGTTTACTTTCGGGAAAGAACTCATAGGCACACCCGGAGTTTTTGGCTTTGATCCAACAAAACTTACTGTAGACTGCAGTGACACAGGCTACAGCGGTTATGAGCTCAACCGCATACTGAGATATGAATATGGTGTGCAGATAGAACTACAGCAATTATTCCACGTACTGGCTCTTATAACTATAGGAAACAGCCGGGAAGATATAGTAAAACTGGTTGATTCTATTGAAGATATAGTAAGGAAAAAAATACAAAACACAGGTGAAACACTCTTAAACAGAGTGGAAAAAAGACTGGGGAGGAATTTTGAAATGCCTGACTGGCCTCCGAGACATATGTCACCAAGAGAGGCTTTTATATCAGACAGTGAAATGGTTCCAACAGAGAAAGCAACGGGGAGGGTAAGTGCAGATATGATAACACCGTATCCTCCCGGTATACCGGCAATATGTCCCGGTGAGGTAATAACAGATCAAATAATAGATTATCTACGGATTGAATATTCCTGGGGAGCCCATATCCAGGGTCTTACAGATCCGGAATTAAAGATGATGAGAGTTGTAAAATAGAGTGAAAAGTGAAAAGTGAAAAGTGAAGGATGACCGGTAATCCGTCAGGTCTCACATTTTGCATGTCACATGTCACAAGTTAGAAAGGTTGAATAATTTGGCAGGTATATTTATTTCATTTGAAGGACTGGAAGGTGCTGGGAAATCAACACAGCACAAAAAATTATGTAATTATCTGGAAGAAAAAAAAGTTAAATTCGTGTCAAGTACTGAACCGGGAGGAACTGATACGGGAAATTCCATAAGAAACATACTCCTTGATAAAAAATTTAACAACATGAAACCGGTAACGGAATTATTATTATTCTCCGCCGCCCGGTATCAGCATGTCTGTGAAGTCATAAAACCTTCTCTGGAAAAAGGATATATAGTTATAACAGACAGATATGTTGCTTCTACAATTGCCTATCAGTCTTACGGAAGAGGTCTCGACGTGAGATTAATCAAATATATGAACAGGATAGCTACAGATGGACTGTATCCGGATATTACCTTTATGCTTGATATAACTCCCGAACAGAGTATGGAGAGATTATTAAGCAGAGTAGCCATTACCAGTAAAAAACTGGACAGAATAGAAGAAGAAAAAATTGACTTCTTTAAAAAAGTAAGAAAAGGCTATCTAAAACTTGCAAAAGCCGAACCGGAAAAATTTAAAATACTGGATGCCTGTGAAGATGTAGAGGAAATTCACAGAAAGATTATATTTCATTTGAAAAATTTTATCTCGTAACGGGTAACGCGTAACGCGTGACGGGTTCGTATCCATTCGCATCACGCATTACGCTTTACGCATTACGAGGTCATTATGCATCGGTTTCAACTAAAGAGAAAGGTACATATATACTCGCGTCACGCGTCACGCGTCACGAGTCACGTCTCTTATGGCATTTAAAGACATTAAAGGTCACAGTAGAGCTATTTTATTACTGCAGAAAGCTATAATATCCGGCAGAATATCTTATTCTTACCTTTTTGTAGGTACTGAAAGTGTTGGTAAAAAAAGTACTGCCTTAAATTTTGCAAAAGTTCTGAACTGTAAGGCACCTTTATACAGAGATATGACAGTAGATTGCTGCGAATCCTGTAATGATTGTAAAAAAATAAATTCTAACAATCATCCCAATCTATTATTAATCAGGCCTGAAGGAAGTTCTATAAAAATAGAACAGATAAAAGAAATACAGGAAAAAATACAATTCAAACCTTTAAACGGTAAATGGCAAGTGATAATAATAGAGCAGTCTGAAACTATGACCAGAGAAGCAGCTAACAGTATCTTGAAACTTCTGGAAGAACCTCCCAGTTATATTGTGATTATACTTATAACTACAAATTTACATCTTCTTCTTCCAACTATAGTATCCAGATGCCAGGTTTTTCGCTTCAATCTCCTCTCCCCTGCTTTAATTCAGGAATTACTGATAAAAATTCTAAATATATCCGGAGAAAGTGCTTCATTATACGGAAGTATTGCCAATGGAAGAGTTGACAGGGCAATCGACATGTCAGAAAAAAAAGAACTGGAAGAATTTCGAAGAAATATAATAGAAATAGTGAGCGGGAAAAAAGGAGATTATATATGGAAAGTTTCTACGGAAAAAGACAAAATAAATATAGATAAAGTCAGTATATACAGAGATACGGAAAAAAAATCCTTTCACTTTTCTTCAGATAATCTGTCTCTTTTCTTTGAATTTATCCTGCTCTGGTATCGAGATTTACTGATATTAAAAGAACTGGGAGATAAAAAAAGGTTGATAAATATTGATCACCTTGGAATACTCCAGCAGGAAGCAAAAAATATGTCTGCTGAAGAACTGATATCAGTCATATCTATTATAAATCAGACTAAAGAGAATATAAAGAAAAATGTAAATATTCGCCTTATGATAGAGAATTTTATTAATAATTCAGGTGGTTAAATATGTTATCAAAAGTAGTATGTGTAAAATTTAAAAAAATGAAAACAGTACAATTTTTCAACCCCGGAGATATAGAAGATATTGTGCCGGGAAATACAGTTATTGTTGAAACCTATAGAGGGACAGAACATGGTACAGTAAAATCCGGCATTAAAATGGTGCCTTCAAAGGATCTTGTAGCTTATCCTCTGAGAAACATAATAAGGAAAGCAACAGAAGAAGATTTCCTGGTTATAGAAGAAAATCAAAAAAAAGAAGAAAAAGCTTACGGAATAGCAGAGAAAAAAATCTATCATCATAATCTTCCTATGAAATTAATAGACGTAGAATATTTATTTGATAAAAAAAAGATTATTTTTTATTTTTCTGCAGACGGTAGAATCGATTTCAGAAAACTCGTAAAAGATCTGGCAGGTACCTTCAGAACAAGAATAGAACTTCATCAAATAGGAGTAAGAGATGACGCCAGAATGCTCGGAGGTCTTGGCCACTGTGGCAGAGAAGTATGCTGTTCCAACTTTCTTAACCAGTTCAGCCCTGTTTCTATAAAAATGGCGAAAGAACAGAGCTTATCCCTGAATCCCGTTATGATTTCAGGCCTCTGCGGAAGGCTTATGTGCTGCCTTAAATATGAATATGACGTTTACAGAAAAATAAAATCAGAACTACCTCCTGCAGGAAGCGAGATTACACTTCCTGAGGGAAAGGGTATTATTATAGATATAAATGTGCCCAGAAGTATAGTGATAGTAGAACTTCCCAGTTCCGTAAGGGTAGATGTAGTCTTTGACAGGGTCAAGGAACTGGAAAAAGAAGGTAAAGTGTTGCGAGCAAAAGACACCTATTCAGATGAAAATATGGAAGATCTGGATGTAGAAGACGAAACAGAATTTGGTAATATTTATTAGAAACCCAGCATATTTGTCATTGTTTCTCTGACAAGATTGAAGGCAAGACTTAAATAAGAATTGGCTATTTCTTCCATCTGTAAACCGGACTTTAAATGTTCTTTATCTTTATCTACAAAATAAAGCCTTAACTCGGCAAAGGTCTGATCATAATGTTCAAAAGCCATTCTGGCAGCCCTGACAGGTTTTTTCATAACCTCCTGAATCTGTGGAGAAACGACCATTTGATCTAAACTATCGAGATTTTCATTGATTTCTTCCTGAAAATCGTCTATTGTTTCAAGTAAATCTTCTTCAGGAGTTGTCCCATCCATAACTCCCTGAACAAGTTCTTTCAATTGAGCAAGAGAACCCAGTCTCAGAGGAAGTAATGTGCCGTCCTGAGGTAAAACAAGTTCTACTACTTCTTCTTCCTCTTCTTCATAATCATCTTCGAGACCGAGTTCTTCATCAATCTGTGCTAAAAGATCTTTTAAATTGTCATCACTATCTGTAGGAAACGGGAAGCCACATTCTTCACAGCTGCTTACACCATCTTTATTATCGTAGTTACATTGAGGACAGGTCATAATAAATCATTCCTCTAATCTTCTTTTTCCTGTTCCGGTTCTATTTCCTTTGGAAACTGGAGATCCTTTGTAAAATCACTTGGCTTCAGATTATCAAGAAATTCCTTGAATTTTTTACGTTCCTGCTCTTCTGCAACCTTATCTACTACTGTTTCCTCCAGAACTATCCTTTCGGAAACAAATATAGGAGATTTAACTCTGAGAGCTAAAGCTATACTATCACTTGGTCTTGCATCTATCTCTACAACTTCATTATTTCCAAGTTCAATAATAATCTTGGCATAAAACGTATTATCTTTAATATCATGAATTATTATTTTTTGAACTTTCCCTTTCAGGGAATCTATTATAGACTTCATTAAATCATGAGAAAGAGGTCTTGGTACCTCTGTTCCTTCAAGTGCAAGAGCAATAGCAGTAGCCTCAAAAGGCCCGATAAGTATGGGAAGGTATCTTTTCCCCTCTACGTCTTTGAGCACAATAACAGGATCATGAGTTAACAAATCAATACCTAACTTATCAACCTGCATTCGCCTCATAAGATCAACTCTCTTCTTTATTAAATTATCGTGACGCGTGACACATGATACGTGACGCGAAGAGTACATATAACATTCAAACTGCATTTGCTGCAGAATATATTCTATTAAAATAATTATATTATCAATACTCTTTTTAACTCTAACCTATTATAACAATCTAACAGTTATATTGCAAGCATAGATAGTGTTTTTTTACGACAGTTAGATTTACTTTTACTGGAAATCGCACTTAATTTGTAAATCTATTAATTAGTGAAAAGTGAGTAATGAATAATGAAAAGTAAGTAAAATCCAATTTTTTTCACTTTTCACTATTCACTTTTCACTCTGAATATTCTGTGATAAATTTCTTTTTCCATTGTATATAAAATCATGTATATAAAATCACCTGTCATTTTTAAACACAATCTAAGTACCGCAACAGGTAAATAGGTACCCAAAAAAATATGGCACTCACTCCTGTCCCTGGCCGGGCTCTGGAGGAAAAGATATGCCGTATTAAAAGAGAGTTATAAATTATATAGATGCAAAATATTAAACGTCTAAAAAACCAGTTTGTCACGCAACAGGATCATATCTTTTCCGGAAGAGTCCGGCCAGGGACAGGTTTTAGAAATGGGTATGAACTTATCTGGAGCGGTAATTAGTGATTATAGTTTTTTGAATACTTTTTACCTGTTGCGACACTCAGGATATTACCTTTCTACTGGTATACAGCGTATTTCAACGGTTATCACATGAATTTACAAAAAAATTATAATATTAAGAAAAAAACTCTTGCTTTATCAATTTAAATATAGTATAATGTTCCACATTACGGGCTCCGTTGAGCGGAGGTGGCGGAATTGGTAGACGCACTAGGTTGAGGGCCTAGCGGACATTGCGTCCATAAGGGTTCAAGTCCCTTCCTCCGCATTAAAAAAACTCTTGACAGAAGAGAGTTTTTGTTATAAGATAGTATTTCTGGAAAGGGCGAATAGCTCAGCTGGCAGAGCGCCTGCTTCACATGTAGGAGGCCACAGGTTCAAGTCCTGTTTCGCCCACGAAAATTAAATAGATCCGGGGTGGTAGTGCAGCTGGCCTAACACATCTGACTGTCACTCAGAAGACCGCGGGTTCGAATCCCGTCCACCCCGCCAGTATATTAGCCGAGATAGCTCAGCAGGTAGAGCAACGGACTGAAAATCCGTGTGTCCCCAGTTCAATTCTGGGTCTCGGCATTTTTTAAATGGTTTCATATTTCCTGCGGGAGTAGCTCAGCTGGTAGAGCATCGGCTTCCCAAGCCGAGTGTCGCGGGTTCGAATCCCGTTTCCCGCTTGACTCTATCAGATGATAGGGTATATGGCGACATAGCCAAGCGGTAAGGCAGAGGTCTGCAAAATCTCCATCCCCGGTTCAAATCCGGGTGTCGCCTTGAGCATCGGGCGCTTAGCTCAGGGGAAGAGCACTACCTTGACACGGTAGGGGTCAGTGGTTCAAATCCACTAGCGCCCATTATTTATAGCAGTCAGCATTCAACAAAATTATATATATTATCAGGACAGACCAGATCTGTCCTGATTTATTTTGTGAGAAAAATCTTCTTGCAAAAGAAGAAATATAAAACTATAATAGCAGTTAATTATAGTTAGTTTCATAACTATCCATAAATAATAACCTCGTAATGCGTAATGCGTAATGCGTGATGTGCAGGGATTAAAACTGTTACGCGTGACGACCACTTTTTTAATAAGTTATGAAATACACCTGACATCTGACCGATGACTGCTATATTTCGAAAGGAGAGAGATTAATTGGATCAAATAGAATTAACTATAGGCGAAGAGATAAAGAAGCAATTTCCTAAAGGTATAAAAGGAACAGACCTTTTAAAAGAACTGGACAAAAAAATCACAAAAGGAGCCATTGCTATAAAATTGAATGATAAATTGCTGGATCTCGGCAGTTCCATAGAAGAGGATGGTGTTGTAAAACTTATCACTGCAGAAGATCCAGAAGGTATTGATATATACAGACATAGTACTGCTCATATAATGGCCCAGGCAGTAAAAGATATTTATCCCGATGTAAAAATAACTATAGGCCCTACCGTAGAAAACGGATTTTATTACGATTTTGACAAAAAAGTTCCCTTTGTTCCCGAAGATCTGGAAAAAATAGAAAAGAGAATGAAGGAAATAATAAAAGAAAACCTTCCTATAAAGAGAAAAGTTCTGACAGCCGAAGAAGCTATAAAATTTTACACTTCTACAGGTGAAACATATAAAGTAGAAGTCATACAGGATCTGGGAGAAGGCCATGTAAGTCTTTACGAACAGGGAAATTTTACAGACCTCTGCAGAGGTCCCCATTTACCTTCGACAGGGAGAGTAAAAGCCTTTAAACTGTTAAAAATTGCCGGCGCCTACTGGCGAGGTGATGAAAAGAACCAGATGCTCCAGAGAATTTACGGTACTGCTTTCCCTTCAAAGGAAGAACTCGGCGGATATTTAAAAAAACTGGAAGAAGCAGCAAAACGTGACCACAGAAAACTCGGCCCCGCCCTCGGACTCTACAATACATTTGATGAAGCAGGCCCCGGTGTCATATTCTACCCTCCTAAAGGGGCAATACTGAGAACTATTCTTGAAGATTTCATGAAAAAAGAACATTATAAAAGAGGTTATGACATGGTCATGACACCACATCTTCTCAGAGGAGAACTGTGGGAAACATCAGGTCATAAAGGATTTTACAGAGAAAATATGTATTTTGTTCCCCTTGATGAACAGGAATATGTATTAAAACCGATGAATTGTCCCGGTCATGTATTGATTTATCGGAGTAAAGTGAGGAGTTTCCGCGATCTCCCTGTAAAATTTTTCGAACTCGGTACTGTGTACAGATATGAGAAATCAGGTGCCCTTCACGGACTTCTCAGGGTAAGAGGCTTTACTCAGGATGATGCCCATATATTCTGCCGGGAAGATCAATTGGATGAAGAAATTTTGAAAGCTTTCAGATTTGCTATTGATATTAATCGTACCTTCGGTTTCCATGATTTCTATGTAAAGCTCAGCACAAAACCTGAGAAATATATCGGAAGTGATGAAATATGGGAGAAAGCAACAGGTTCTATCAGAAAAGCCCTGGAAACAGAAAAAGTTGACTATGCCATAGATGAAGGAGAAGGTGTTTTTTACGGCCCTAAAATAGACATAAAACTCAGAGACAGCCTTGGAAGAGAATGGCAGAGTTCAACTATTCAGGTGGATTTCAACCTCCCTGAGAGATTTGATCTGAAATATGCAGGATCAGACGGCAAATTGCCGAGACCAATTATGATTCACAGAGCTCTTCTTGGTTCCTTTGAAAGATTTACAGGATGTCTTATAGAACATTACGGAGGAGCCTTCCCTATCTGGCTCTCACCGGAACAGGTAAGAATACTTCCCATTACTGATAGACATATTGCCTGTGCAGAAAAAATCGCTGAAAAACTTCTGTCCAGAGACATAAGAGTTGAAGTAGATAAAAGGAATGAAAAAACAGGATACAAAATCAGGGAAGCACAGCTTGAGAAAATACCTTATATGATAATATTAGGAGACAGAGAAATGGAGACTGAAACACTTTCTATAAGGTCGAGAGACAAAGGTGATGAAGGCACCATGAGTATTGAACAATTTATGGAGAAAGTCTTTGACGAAATAGGAAAGAAAATTTAGTTTCGTAACAGGTAAAGCGTGACAGGAGCATCTTAAAATTTAAAACCATGAAAACTCTTATAACAAATAACCCGGAGGAAACTCGCCTTCTGGGAGAAAAGATAGGTAATCTGTTAAAAAGCGGTGATACAGTGGCTTTTACCGGGGAACTCGGTGCAGGTAAAACATGCCTTATCAAAGCTATATGTTCAGGTCTCGGTGTAAAAGAAAATGTATCCAGTCCTACCTTTACACTCATACAGGAATATAAAGGCATATTACCTGTTTATCATTTTGATCTCTACAGACTTAAAGAACATGATCTTTATGATCTGGGTTACTGGGAATATTTCGAAAAGGACGGTATCTGTCTCATAGAATGGGCAGACAGAGCTCCGGAATTACTTACGGAACAATCTATCAGAATAAATATAGACTATATAGATGATATTACACCTGATAATTTTTCCAGAAGAACAATAACTGTTAATGGTAGATATGAACTTGTAGAAAAGTTGTAACCGTTCATCAGTCAACTTTTACAGCAATTACATAATAAATATCGTTAAATTCTATTTTTCAGACTAATTTACACAGTCAGGCAATGTAAGTTTTAGCTGATAGCTAACTGCTGAACGCTTACGAAAAGTTTATATGAGAATCGTGAAAGGTGAAAGGTGAAGAGTTGTGACCACCCGGTCACAGCAGTTAGTAGTGAAAAGTGAGCAGGGGCGTTTAATTAAACGCCCTGGCACTAAATACGCTGCGCATCACGAAACCACCTGTCAAGCTTTACCCGTTACCCGTCACGATAAAAAGGATTATATAATCTATGAAAATACTTGGTTTTGATACGGCAACAAACTGGTGCAGTATAGGACTTATAGACGGAGAATCCCTCATAGGAGAATGGACTGTACAATGTAAAATGACCCAGCTTACACGGCTTGTACCCGGCATAAAAATGCTCCTTGAAGCAAAAGATATTAAACTGTCGGATCTGGCCTGCATAGCAGTCACAAAGGGACCTGGCTCATTTACAGGTGTTCGCCTGGGACTTGTTACTGCCAGAACCCTGTCACAGGTTACGGCTATAGATTTACAGGGAGTAAATTCACTGGAAACTCTTGTATATCAACTTGGTATAAAAGAAGGAATCACAGTCCCTATGTTAGATGCACGTAAAGGCGAAATTTATGCCGGTTTTTACAGATGGAAAGATAATAAAATAATAAAGATAAAAGAAAGCAGTCTTTATAAACCGGATAATCTGGCATCAGAAATAAACACCTTTAATGAACAATGTAATTTCACAGGTCATGACACAGACCGCTACAGGAATGATATTACAAAAAACCTGAATATTCCTTTCAGATGGGCTCCGGATATTCATGGCATAATAAGAGGAAGTTCTGTAGCTTTTTTAGGAAGGGAACAATTCATGGCCGGAAATAAAGATTCCTGCCTGAGTCTTGAACCTGTCTACATAAGGCCACCTGATGCAAAAATTAAAAAGGAGAAACTGTGAGCGTGTGACATGTGCCAGACAACGCCACGTCACGCGTCACCCGTTACGCCAATGGACTGGACAATAGAGACAATGGAAACTTCTCACCTCCCTGAAGTTATAGAACTTGAAAAAAAAACCTATCCTGATTCCATATGGCCTGCCTCTCTTTTCTTCTGTGAAGTAAATCTGAACCCTTCCGGCATATATTTTGTCGCTCTAAAAAATGGTAAAGTCATAGGTTATGCAGGCATGTGGTTAAAAATGAGACAGTCTCATATTACAACTGTAGTTGTAGATGAAAACCATAGAGGTAAAGGTACAGGGTTGTCTCTTGTTATAAAACTCCTCAGAGAGGCCATCAAACATAAAGCAAGTCATTCCATACTGGAAGTAAAAAAATCCAACGAAGCAGCAATAAAACTATATAAAAAACTCGGTTATAAAGAAATAGGCATAAGAAAAAATTATTATGTGGAAGATAACGAAGACGCTGTAGTTATGTTTCTGGAAAATCTCAAAGGAAAAAGCGTTAAAGAAAAACTTGAACAGTTATCAGCTAACAGTGAGCAGTGACCGGCGAGGGAACACTAAGGAGTTGTAAAAAAATAACCTTATCATATTTAAAATCGTGACACGTAACGCGTAACGCGTGACGGGAGGACAAAAACCATAATTTTCCAGAGTTATTTTCTTACAGTCCCTAATTACCGTTACAGGTAAGGATCTGCCTGGAAATAACTACATCATAGTTACAGTTTATATCGTGACGCGTAACGCGTAACGCGTGACGCGAGGATACTAATTGTTCTAAACATTTGCCAGAGTTATTTTTCTTGCAATACTAAGTCAGTAACTAAAATCTTAGTACCGCAACAGGCAAATTGGTACCAAAAAAATATGGCACTCACTCCTGTCCCTGTCCGGGCTCTGGAGGAAAAGATATGCCGTATTAAAAGAGAGTTGTAAATTATATAGATGCAAAATATTAAGAGTCTGTAAAACCATTTTGCCACACAACAGGATCATATCTTTTCCGGAAGAGTCCGGACAGGGACAGGTTTTAGAAATGGATACTGACTTATCTGGAGCGGTAATTAGTTATCGTGACCAATGACGGGAGTCAGAGCGTCATATCAGTATATGATACATATTTTTTTAGATACTCTTTTACCTGGAACGGTAATAAGACTGTTTTATAGTATAAAGTTTATAAATAACAATTTATCTTTAACCATTATAAACTTATTATAACTGATAACCGTTCAGTGATAACTGATAACTGGTATAAACGGAGGTAACACAATGTATATACTCGGCATAGAAACATCGTGTGACGAAACATCTGTAGCAGTAATGGAAGACGGGAAACATATAAAATCTCATATAATTGCTTCACAGATAGAATTTCATCAGAAATACGGAGGAGTTGTTCCTGAAATAGCGTCCAGAAAACATCTGGAATTTATAAATCCTGCAATAGAACAGGCCGTCAATGAGGCAAATATAACCTGGAAGGATCTGTCACTCGTATGTGTAACAAACGGCCCCGGTCTTGTCGGTGCTCTGCTGGTAGGCGTATCTGCTGCCAAAGCCATATCTTACAGCCTCAATATTCCACTTATAGGGGTAAATCATCTGGAAGGTCATATAGCAGCCAATCTCTTATCGGAAGATGTACCGGCCTTTCCATGGATATGTCTCATAGTGTCAGGAGGACATGTAAACCTGATAGAAATAAAGGATTTTGGCACATATACATCGCTGGGTACCACAAGAGATGATGCTGCAGGAGAAGCTTTCGACAAAATTGCGACAGTACTGGGATTACCATATCCCGGGGGGCCACAGATAGAAAAACTTGCTCTGAAAGGAAATCCACAGACAATACATTTTCCGAGGGCCTATCTGGAAAAAGACTCTTTTGATTTCAGCTTCAGTGGTCTCAAAACTGCTGTTATATATTATATTAAAGAATTAAAAAAAGATTCCAAAGAAATACCTCTGGCAGATATAGCTGCAGGGTTTCAGTATGCTGTAGTAGATATTCTGTCAACTAAAGCCATAAGAGCAGCAGAGAAAAAAGGGTGTAAAACCCTTGCTCTTGCCGGTGGTGTGGCATGTAACGGAGCTCTCCGGGATTTAGTCCGAAAAAAAGCAGAAAAAAAAGCTATTCATCTGATTTATCCACCTCCCATACTCTGTACAGACAATGCCGCCATGATAGCCTGTGCCGGATACTATAAATATTTAAAGGGAGAAACAAGTAATCTGGAACTGGACGTTTTCCCTAATATGGAACTTTGAACGGATTAAAGGATAAATTTGTATTCATCAAGAATATTATAAGCGCAATTAGATTATTAACAAAATATACGTTGTTGCATAAATAATTACATCGCTGAAATTCCCAATGTATTTATCTATGCAAAGGAGTATAAATTTTGTTTAAAGATAACAGGTAATTTTTATAAAATGGAAAAATAAATTTGTCACAGAGTATTTTATATGAAAATGATGAAGTTTTATGCTACACTGTCTATTCATTTTCATATTTGCTTGTAACCGATACGGTCATGCCTGTTATACGAAAATGATGAAGTTTTATGCTACACTGTCTATTCATTTTCATATTTGCTTGTGACCGTCATGTCTGTTAGAGTGAGAAAGACAGTATCTTACCTGTTATTCACTGATTAATAAATTTATGAAAGCAAATGTAATTTCCAATAAAAATGATTTTATGTGTCGTAAAAAAAATATTATTTTAAACAATGAGCAGTGCACGGCAGGCAATGAGTAAAAATATTTTACTCACTACTCACTGCTCACTAATAAAGGTGAGGTGTATAAGCACATGATAACAAATCCCCTGCCTATAAAAAAAATTGTATTCTACAAGCATGGAATTGGTTTTTTCGAAAGAAGGGGTAAACTGTCGGGACAGAAAAAAGTAACATTAAGCTTTAAAAAGAAAGATATGAACGACATTCTTAAGAGTCTTGTAGTAATAAACAAAAATCCGGGAAGCAAAGTAATTGGTATCTCCTATGATACACAGGAAGATGCGGAAGTGATAATAAAAGAAAAATCCATTAACCTGGGGAAAGAAAAAAGTTTAAGGGATTTGCTGTGTGCTTTACGGGGCTATGATGTAACCCTTAATCTTAAAGGCGAAAAAATTTCCGGTACTGTAACAGGAATAGATTACAGTGAAGAAAGATTGGCTTCTCATAATGTTTTATCAATCTATATAAATGATAAAAAACAGGTTCTTACCTGTCCTCTGTCAGATATTACAGATTTTCAGATAAATGACTCTGTAGCAGCCGGAGATCTTGCTTTTTTTCTCGAAAAGAGTATAGGGGAAAGAAAAAAAGATGAAAAATTTGTTACAGTACTCCTTGACGGAGAAGAACATGATCTTTCAATAAGTTACATCGCATCTGCTCCTGTATGGAAAGTAAGCTACAGGCTTATACATAATCCAATAGAAAATAAAGGATATATAATGGGATGGGGTATAATAAACAATACAATGGAAGAAGACATTGAAGATGTTGAAATTTTATTAACTACAGGATTGCCCGTATCCTTTACCTATGATCTCTACAGCCCAAAAATGCTTGATAGGCCTCAGATAAAAGATGAAGCAAGACAGATAACAGCAGTCCTTGAGCATGACATAAAAAAGAAGGACCAGCCAGGTACAATGAAAATGCCCGTTTCTAAAGTAGTGGCCGATACCGGTGAATTGTGTAATATTCATGACCAGAAGACTGATTTATTAGACACTTCTAAAAAAACCACTCCCCTTACAAAAGGAGAAAAAGAATGTCAATTTTGTAAATATACTGTTTCCAATCCTGTCACGATAAAAAGAGGACAGTCTGCCATGGTACCAATATTAACCTATAGCTTCGATTGTTTAAAAGAGCATATCTATACAGCCAGGAAAATGGAAAAAAATCCCTATCTTACATTGACTTTTAAAAATAAAAGTCCCTATGTATTCGGTCGTGGTCCTGTTACCATACTGGAAGATTCATCCTATATAGGTGAAGCTATAATACCATTCATATCAAAAGAACAGTATGTAAGGCTTCCCTATGCCGTAGATGTAGAAGTAACGGTAAAGGAAGAAGTCATCGAATATGATACCTTTAACAGCTTTGTTTTCATAGAAAACAGTGCCGGTAATTATCTCTTTTACAAAGAAGTATATCACACATCGGAAACTCTTTATTCGGCCAATAACAGCAGTTCAGAAGAGGTGAACCTTATAATAGAGCATACTCCTTACGGCTATGGCTATGAACTATATGAAACACTGGAACCGGTAGAAAGAACTGATAATTACATAAGATGGAAAATTATTCTTCCGCCTAAAAATTTCCAGATTTTAAAAATAAGAGAAAGAAAAAAAATACACAGAAACGAATATTACAACAATCTTTCTATGGAAAAATTATCTCAATGGTTTAAAAATCATTGCATGGATGAAATAATTTACAACAGGCTGAGTGATATATATGTATTTTTTGAACAAATAAGAGAAATAGAAAAATGGAGAGAAAAACTGGAACAGGATAGAAAACAGATCCTTGAAAAACAGACTTCTTTTCGAGAACAGCTTCAGGTTCTTGGAGACAGAGGGGATGAAGGGACATTAAGAAAAAGATATATAAAAAACATGGAAAATCAGGAAGACAGGCTGGATGAAATAAATAATGAAAAAGAAAATCTGGCGAAAAAACTTTTTGAATTAAAGAAAAAAATAGACCAGGCTGTAGCAGAACTTGCAAGAGAACAAAAGCAGTGAGAAGTGAAAAGTGAAAAGTGAAACGATATATACTATTTCTTTTCACCTTTCACTTCTCACCAATTATACAGGAGTTTAACTAATGACTTTATCAGAAGGAACAATCCTGAAAAGCCGGTACAAAATAATAAAGAAAATAGGCGGAGGAGGTTTCGGACAGGTATATCTCGCCGAAGATACTCTTAAAGAGTCTTTATGGGCAGTAAAAGAAATGGATGTAGAAGACCTTTCTGACAAAGACAGAACTGAAATAAGAGAACAGTTCTGGTTTGAAGCAAAAATACTCGTAAAATTATCCCATCCCCAGCTACCAAAGATAGAAGATTTTTTTGAAGATAATGAAAAATATTATATCGTAATGGAATATATAAAAGGTAAAGATCTATTCGATCTGATAAAATTATCTTCAGAACCATTCCCTGTCGAAGAGGTAACACGATGGGTCATAAAGGTATGTAATGTTCTGGAATATCTGCACAAACAACAACCTCATGCAGTAATTTTCAGAGATTTAAAACCGGAAAATGTCATGCTCTCAGATACCGGAGAAATAAAATTAATAGATTTCGGCATATCAAAATTGTTTGATGTAAACAGACATACCAGAAACTACGCAAAAGCAGCATCTCCTTATTTCTCCTCTCCTGAACAGTACGGAGGGAAAACAACAGATACAAGAAGTGATATTTTTTCACTGGGAGCTACAATGTATTACATTTATACAGGTAATTTCCCCGTAGATGCAATAGAAAGAGCCATTAATGAAATTCCAATACCGGTTCCAAGCAATTTTAACAGTAAAATCTCGAAGCAACTGGATAATATAATATTAAAAGCCATGGAATTAAATAAAGAGAATCGATATCAAACTGTGGAAGAACTTGCAGAAGAGCTTCAGACCTGTATACCACCCGGTGAGAAAGCAAAAGAACAGAAAAAAATCTGTCCGAAATGTCAGAGAGAAAATCCTTATATATCGCGTTTCTGCGGCAAATGCGGTCTATCTCTAATCGAAATGGAAGAAAAACCGGCATTTACCACTGAACTGGAAGAAAAAATAGAATCATTACCGGAAATTGTCTGTTCAAGTAAATTTATTTTTATTCACGGGTCAGATGAAAATCCTGTAAAGATACTGAAAAAAACACGTAAAGAAGAAAAATATACCGAAGAGGTGATTACCGGCCATGCCATAATATCCAGATATCATTATTCTATAAAAACTTCACTATTACATACGGAAGAGATTAATATTATACCTTTAAAGCAATTTTTCATAATTCCTGATAAAAAAATATATATGTCCTGTGAGGATATTAAATTGTTTTCCTTCAGTCCGGGTTTGAAGGGGAAAAAACTTAAAATTATCTTACAGGGCAGAGATAAAAAAGAAATATTTTATGAAGATATAATGGAACTGGATGAAGAAGGCATATCCTATAAAGTTCTACCTCCATGTAAAGAGGGAGAGTATATTCTCAAAATAATAGAAGCAAATACCGTTCTGGACGAAATATTTTTACATATTTATGAAAACCTTCCTCCGTCACTTGATATAAAAATTAACTATTACAGAGTGGATACGGATACAGAAGAAGGTAATTCCTTTACTGTAGATTTATATGTATCAAAAGATGGATTGCCATTCAACGGATTATTAAAAGTACTTCTGTTATGTGATAATAGTCTCATAGCATCTGTAAGACCTGATATAGAAGAAGGAAGATTTAACTTTAGATTTAACACCGGTAATGATACAGGGCCATTTATTTTAAAAGCAGAAGGAGAGGGAACTTTTCAACTGTTTATTCCTGCTGAGAGAGAAGAAAAACATATAAATATCGGAAATCACTTTGAAATTGCTCTGGCAGAATTACCGGGCAGAACAGATAGAGGAATATTCTACAAAAAGCTCACCGGTACAGGAAATATTATAGAATTCCAGGAACTGGAAGGGGAAACAGGAAGGATAAAAGTTTTTGATGACCTGAATACCATGCAAATTGCAGTAATCAATCCTGTTGACGGGGAAAGCAACATATATGATTTTAATAAGATATCAAAAAATTCTCTTTTAGAATTTCAAACTTATTTACCTTATTGTCTTGTACATGCAGGGACATGGACAGACCAGCCATGGGAAAGTGTCGGGATAATTATAAATCCGATAAAAATATCCCCTTCTATGAATGTTAAACAGAAAGCAACACCGGGAGAAGAAGTGGAAGTAATAATTGAAACAGAAGGAATTTCCAGATGTCTGCTTATAGTAACAGACTTAGAAATTCAGGATTCCCCGATGTTAAGAAAGATTACACATGATCTCTATTATAATATTAAGAAAAATATAGAGCCTGAAGCAGAAGAAACAGGTAAAGAAGATAATATGGATAAATATCATGTAGAACCTCTTATTAAAGACATGGAAGGAAACATTATATATTCAGAATTATTCATTCTTGAAAGAACAGCGAAAAAAACAATAAAAATGCCGGACAACCCCGGTTTATGTCATATTTATTCTTATATCTTAAAGGCTCCTGATTATAAGATATTACACAGAACATTGATTATTGAAGAGAATATATTTATAGAATTTGACCTTCCCAGAATGATGAACAGAGACGATAGGATTACAGGTAAAATTTACTTTTCTTCTCCTGAAAATGCAAATCTCCTTATAAGTACAGCCAGTGATTATTTTGAAGGTACAGTTTCCGGCACAGGTTCTACAGACTTCGAAGTATTCCATACAGGAGAGATAACAGGAGAACTCTCATCAGGAAACAGACACTGGAAGATTACACACAGAATTTCACCGGGATCTATAGAAAACATTACCTGTTCAGAGATAACTTTACTTGGGAAAGGAGAAGTAATTGAAGGAGAGAATATCACAATATATCCAGGATATCAATTACTGGCCAGATCTATAGAAAATATCCAGAATTTTTCTCTGGAATCGTCGGAAATATTGAGCAGCAAACTTGCTGCAATGGCCATAAAGTATAAACTCCTGTCACATAATGACATAACCGGCGATTTAAAAGAGCTGGAAAATAATATAAATTCCGGCCTTACACTGCTGAACATATTTCTCCATGACGGACTCTTCTCATTGTGGGAAGAAAGTAAGCCTTCAATAGATGTTTCCATAAAGATAATGGGTAATATGAAACATTTTCTGACCATTCCTTTTCCCCGGGCCCACAGATTAATAAAAGATTGCACAGAAGTTCTTTTAAATAAAGGTGTAAGAAAATATTCTCTTACCGTTATAAATAGCAGATTTATGCCCATGCCAGGTAAAATAGAGACTCCTATATTAAACTATCTCTATGGCCCTCAGTCCATTAAAGGACAGATGACAGAAATCATTAAACTCCTTGCCCTGAAAGACGGAGACAGTTATTACTGGAAAGGAGACGATTTCTGGGGAGGTAATCTGGAAGCTACATGTTATACCATTAAGGTTATGCATCTCTGTAACGAAGAAGAATTTTTCAACAGAGGTTTAACATTTATTCTGAAACACTTGAAGAATGAAACCCTTAATTCTACATCTGATACTCTTTCATTCATAGAATTATTATGGGAAATTAATTTCACCGGAAGTTACAAATATCTGATAAACGGAGAGATAACCGCAGATACTATCATAAATCATGGCAAAATAGAAGCTCTTGAGAATAGACTTATAGTAAAAAAAGACAGGGAAAAACAGATAAATTACATGGAAAAAGCAAAAAAAATTCCCTTATCTATTGATGTTGTGCCTGACAGAGCTATTATCGGAGAAGCAATTTCAATAATTATAAAACCCAGGATCAAAACTGTCTGTCCCGTAGCAAAAATATTCCTTCCCGGTAATATAGATCTTCTGGACATCACACCGGGAATTCAATCTGTCACATTACCGGTAATAACAGATAGCCTGGAAATAAAAGCCCTGGCCGTAAGAAAAGGAAAAGGAAAAATACATGCTGCCATAGAAGATTTTTACAAACCTGACTACTGTGGATACGGTGAAAGTGTTGATATTATAACAGATGAGTCTTGAGTCGTGAGCTTGTAAATCGAAGGAAGAATATTATGAACTTATCACAGAAGACTTCTTTATTTGAGCAATTAGAAAAAACATGTTTAACATTTCTCTCCAGACAGCTAACAGAAGAAGAATTCAGGCAACAGGTAGAAAATCTTAAACCTTCCTTAATAGAAAGAGAGAAAAAAAATCTTGATTACCTGGACACACAGGAAAATAATATCGGGAAAGAACAGTCACGAGAACTGCGTTTAATTTTTATAGAAGGCATAAAGGAATATAAACAGGCAATAGATACACTGGAAACATATTTTACAGACAAAAATAAGGAACATATTGAACATGGATTGGCTATCGCTACTAAAGCAGATAAAAAAATTGTGTATTATCAGCAGAAATTACAACAACATGATATAGATTCCACAGAAGAAGATTTTTACATGCAAAAAAAACCAAAAAATATGTTTAGAAACCTTACACATAATATATACATACAGACACATATTCAATCACCTTATATGCTTGTAGCTCCGGCAAAAGCACCGACTCCTGCAATAAAAGCTGCTGTCGAAAAAAAGATTGCCGCAGAGAAGTTGTCCAGAATAGCAATTTTTGAAAGTCTAACAGTGGAAGATTTAGAAGACATAGCAACACTGGTAGAATACAAAAAGGTTTCTGAAAATTCCGTCTTATTTAAAGAAAATGATATAGGGAAAGAAATATATATAATAAATACCGGCAGAATATCAATAAGAAAGTCCATCCAGAGAGAAGATAAAAAAGAAGAAGAACTTGTAATACTGGGAAAAGGTTCAATAATAGGAGAAATGGCTGCACTGGATGGAAGCCCCCGTTCGGCATCAGCTATTGTAGTATTTGGAGATGCAGAATTATTCAAAATTACTGTTCAAAATTTTATGAAGCTTATGATGAAATATCCCGGAATAAGTATTAATTTAAACAAAATCTTCTGTAAAAGGCTCAGAGAAATCAACGGAAAGTTAATGGAACATCTGGTAGGTAGTGAAGAGTGAACAGTAAAGGGTGAAGGGTGAAAAGTGAAAAGTGAAAAGTGAAGGGTGAAGAGTGAGTAGCGCCCCCCTGTGGTCGCCCGGTACCGGTAAAACACGCGTCACGCCTTACGCGTCACGATTATAACGCATCACGTCTCACGTCTCACGTCTCACGTCTCACATCTCACGTCTCACGATTACCTTAATTTCTTCATAGACGCCACCATTATTAAAATGATTATTGTAAGCACATAAGGCAGTGCAAGTAATAATTCATGAGGAAAATTATAACCGAGAGCCTGCAATCTTAACTGAAAAGCATCGGCGAGACCGAATATTAAAGCACCTGTCATTACATAAAACGGTTTCCACCGTCCGAATATAACACAGGCAAGTGCAACAAACCCCCTTCCTGCTGTCATATTATCTACAAATACTCCCAGATCAAGGACAAGAAATGTGCCGCCGAGTCCGGCCAGCAGCCCTCCAAGTGTAACACATATATATCTTGTAAGGTAAACATTTATACCCATAGAAGATGCGGCAGCAGGATATTCTCCTGATGCTCTGATTTTCAGTCCATAGTTTGTTTTATATATAATAAGAGAAGAGAATAAAACAAGAAAAAATGTTATATATACGAGCAGATTTTGTTCAAATAAAACAGGGCCCAGAAAGGGAATATCATGTAAAAAAGGAAGAGCTACAGGGGGTAAAGTTTTTATTCCGGGAGGCATCATGGTAATACCGAAAATTATCCTGAAAGAAAAAGCTGTCAGACCAATAGAAAATAAATTTAATATAATACCACATGCAATCTGATTGGCCTGGAGTGTTATACAGAGAAAAGCCATTATAAAGCCCATAACAGCTCCTGCAACCATTCCGGAGATTATTCCCAGAAATATATTTTCTGTATAATAGGTACCTATAAACCCTGCCAGACATCCTGTTAACATAATACCTTCAAGTCCTATATTAATAATACCTGAAAGCTCGGAATATATCTCCCCTGTTGCCGCAAGAACTACAGGCGCAGCCATTCTGATTGATGCCGACAGTAAACCGGTTATAAATACTATTGTAAAAATCTGTTCTGCCATAATCTGGTTAACTTCTTTTCTAAAATCTCACTTCCGAGTATAAAGATTACCATCATAGACTCTATAACAGTTACAAGGGACGATGGAATACCTGTAGTTCTCTGCATAAAACCTGCTCCTATCTCAAGAGATGCAAAAGCTATTGCAGAAATAACAACACCTGCAGGGTGAAGTCTGCCCAGAAGTGCAATAATAATAGCAGTATATCCGTATCCGGGAGATATGCCGTCAAGTAATCTGTGATGAACTCCGCATATTTCCCCCATACCGGCAAGACCACATAAACCACCACTTATACATGCAGTAACGAGTATTGTAAAAAATACATTTATTCCTCCGTAAAAAGCAGCCCTGGGATTTGCCCCTGACACTCTTATATTATACCCTGCAACAGTTTTACTGAATAAAAAATAAATTATGAGGGAACATATTACTGCAATTATTATACCGGCATGTAATCGAGTTTTGTCCATAATAACAGGCAACATTGCTCCAGAGGAAATCTCCTGTGTCTGAGGGAGATATCCGTGAGTGTCTCTGAAAGGGCCGTGACAGACATAACTGGCAATATATATGGCAATATAATTCATCATCATTGTAAGAATAACTTCATTGATATTCAAAACAGATTTAAGCAGTCCCGGAATAAAAGCCCAGAAAGCACCTGCAATAAAACTTATTACAATAATAAATAAAAGTAAAGCAGGAGAATTCCACTGAATGAGAATGCCTGTTACTGCCGCAGCAGCAGCACCTGCATAGATCTGGCCTTCTGCCCCTATATTCCAGAATCCCCCTTTGAATGCTACAGAAACACCCAGTCCTCCAAGAATAAGGGGTATAGCTTTAACAAATATCTCTGCTATTCTCTCATAACCGGTCCATGTTCCTTTAAATATTGTAATAAACACAGTGACAGGACTGGCACCTGCTGCAAGTATAAGAAGGGAGGAAAATATAAAGGTAAAACATATAGATAAAAAGATATTAAATATCGTTATAAATAAAGCTATGTCAATTTTTTTTAATTTTTTTTTAATCATCATATATTCGTAACCCGTAATGCGTGATGCGTAATGCGTTATAATCGTGACGTGTAATTGGCAATTTCACAACTCACGACTCACTGAAAATCCCTGCCATAAGAAGGCCAACATTCTCTAAACTGGCTTCACTCTGAGACATCTGGCCTACTATTTTCCCTTTATACATAACACCTATAGTATCACTCAATGAAAATATTTCATTTAAATCGGTAGAAATGAGGAGTATAGCTGTTCCTTTACTGCGCTCCTCTATCAATACTTTATGGACATATTCTATAGCACCGGGATCAAGTCCTCTTGTAGGATGAACTGCCACTATAAACACAGGACTTTTAGATAATTCCCTGGCTATAATAAGTTTTTGTAAATTTCCTCCTGACAATGAATCTGCAAAAACTTTTGTATTACCTGCCTTTATATCATATTTTTCAATGAGATTTTCTGCAAATTTATTGACTTTCTTCCAGTCTAACAGCATGTTATTATAAAAAGAAGGGCAGCCCAGGATAGCATTCTCTTCCAGGTTAAAGTTTGCCACAGTACCTGTTAAACTTCTGTCTTCAGGTATATGAGACACATGAAGAGCATTTATCTGCTCCGGAGAAAACCCCGTTATTTCAATATTATTTATAAATATCTTACCTTTTTTTAGTTTTCTCATACCTGTAAGAACTTCAGAAAGTTCCTTCTGCCCGTTACCGTCAACACCTGCCATACCAAATATCTCTCCCTCTTTTATAAAAAAACTCACCTGCTCAAGTACCGTTAGTTTTCTGTCATCTGTGGCAGAAATATGTTCCACCCTGACAACAGGTAATGCTTCTTTATTCAAAGGTGATTTTTCCACATGTAAAGATATGTCACGGCCAATCATCATTCTGGCAAGAGATTTTTCATTCATCTCACCAGTATTTACCGTATCGATCCTTTTACCGTCTCTCAGGACTGTTACTCTGTGAGTAGTGTCCATTACTTCTTTTAATTTATGGGTTATAAATATTACAGAAAGACCATTTTTAATTAATATGTTCAGTATAGAAAAAAAATCTTCACATTCTTTCGGGGTAAGAACTGCTGTCGGCTCGTCCAGAATGAGTATTTTTGCCCCGTAATAAAGGGTTTTTAATATCTCCACTCTCTGCTGTTCTCCCACTGAAAGCTGCCATATATAAGCATCAGGGTCTATATTAAAGCCGTATCTATCTGACATATCCTGCAAATTCTTCTTAATAGACTTCAATTTAAAGAAAGATAAAATAGATGATTTCAAACCTGTAAGAATATTTTCAATTACAGTAAATGAAGGAACAAGCATAAAATGTTGATGGACCATGCCGATACCAAGATTTATAGCATTACCTGGAGATGTTATATTTACATGTTTGCCGTTAAAATATATATCACCATCATCTGCTTCGTACATACCGTAAAGTATGTTCATAAGAGTACTTTTCCCTGCACCATTTTCACCCAGGAGGCCATGAATCTCCCCCTGTCTCAGAGAAAAATCTATCCTGTCATTTGCAATAACATTAAAAAAACGTTTTGTAATATGCTTCATATCTAAAATATTATCCATGTTATATTATATTCCATACCTGTCAGTAATAGACCTGTCAGTTAGAGTGTATTTATAAGTTATTAGAATTTAATTAAAGTGAATAGTGAAAAGTGAATAGTGAAAAATAATTACTGTCCCTTTCTATTCACTACTCACTACTCACTATCTCCTGATAGCTAAAAAGAAGGATTTTCAGGGATTTTGTAGAATAAAGATATAAATTTTCATGGAGGTAAGAACAATTTTATGCAAAAAGGCGACAGACTCTGGTTTAAACAGAAAAAAATTTCCGGCACTTTATACAATAACGGTATATTAATAGCCTGTAATCCGGATGATACATTGGATATAGATATAGGTATAACAGTACTTGTAGTTAAAGCAGATGATTTATTAGAATCTGAAGGGTTAGAAGATTTAAATGGGATAAAGGTTATGTCAAATAGAAAACAGCGCCGTTCCATGCTTCCTTCTGCAGCTTGAGCTTATGAAATTACAATCTTATTTTATTATCCTTAATGAAATATTCAGACAGACATTTCTTACTAAATCGGATTATGATTTCATATGTACATTTACGAACAGCACCCATAAAAATTTTAAGAATTTAAAAAAAGATCTCTACGAAGATACAAATTTTATCTCTTCCATTGAAAAAAAATATTATCAGATAAGAGGTAAAAAATTATCTCTTCTTAAATATGAAGAGTGGAATCGTTTATTGTATTATCTTATAAGGCTTATGAAACCTGAAATAATCGTAGAAACAGGCGTTTTTGACGGTATTACCACATCTTTTCTTCTTAAAGCTCTGAAGGAAAATGATATGGGTCATCTCTATTCTATTGATTTGCCTGCTTATGAAACGATAAAAGGCAGTACCCATAAAATGAGGTTCACCACATTACCGGGAGCCTGTGATGTCGGATGGGTTATTCCGACAGAATTGAAAGACAGATGGACTCTCTACAAAGGTTCAAGCAAAGAACATTTAAAACCACTCCTTGACAGGCTCGGACATACAGATTTTTTTCTTCATGACAGTCTTCATACATATGAAAATATGCTCTATGAATATGAAACTGCCTGGCCCTATATAAGTGACGGAGGCATACTTGCCAGTGACGATATACTCTGGAACACTGCCTTCTACGAATTTGCCGGGAAGATAAAAAGAGATTATCTGAGTAAATATCATTTTGGCACCATGAAAAAGTAATCATTCTTATTACCGCTCCAGATAAGTCAGTATCTTTTTCTAAAACCTTCCCATGGCCGAAATGAAGATTCTCATACATTTAAATTACTTATAGAAAACAATTAAAAAAACTTGCTTTTTAATAAAAAACATGATACAATTTATCTGTTTCTTTCAAGAAGAAGCCGTCAGCTTCTCTCCTTATAGCTATTGCTCTTAAGGAACAATATGTTGATTTTGATATTTTTATGGAGAGACAAACGGCTTATGCCGTTTTTTTTATTTATTAAACAGTCGAAGGGAGGTGTCAACCTGGTTCTATAAGAGGTTACAAGTAACCTTACAATAATATAACCAGGGGAGACCATAGCTAAAAAATTAAGAATAAACGATCGAATTCGTACTAAAGATGTTCGTCTAATCTCCGATACAGGAGAACAACTTGGAATAGTTTCCATAGATGATGCAAAGCGTATTGCCGAAGAAAAATCTCTTGATCTTGTAGAAGTTTCTCCGACTGCAAAACCGCCAGTGTGTCGTCTTATGGATTACGGAAAATTTAAATATCTCCAGAGTAAAAAAGACAGGGATGCCAGAAAAAAGACCAAAACAGTAGAAATGAAAGAAGTAAAAATGAGGCCAAAAATCGGTCTTCATGATTTACAGGTCAAAATAAAAATGGTAGGAAGACTGTTAGAAGAAGGGGATAAAGTAAAAATTACCGTAATATTTCGCGGAAGAGAAGTTGCCTATACAAATACGGCGACAGAACTTCTGGATAATATAGCTAAAGAAGTTGAAGTTTCAGGGGTTGTTGAGTCAAAACCAAAATTAGAAGGTAAAAACATGGTTATGATTATGGCCCCTCATGTAAAGAAATAAAATTCTGTAATTCGATCAATAATATAAGGGAGAATATAGAGAACGTTTTCAGTTATAGATACTGAATAATATATACTCGAAACGTATTTATAAAGATTATCAGTAATAATGATAGATCTGTTATAATTCATTTGATAAAAAAAAGAAAGGCAGGTGTGAAGGGTTTTTAGAAACTCTGTAAAATGCCGAAAATGAAAACCAAAAAAAGTGTATCTAAAAGGGTTAAAGCTTCAGGTAGCGGGAAATTAGTAAGAACCAGAGCATTCAGTGGATGCCACCATATACTTACCAAAAAAACTTCAAAAAGAAAAAGAAAATTCAGAAAAGCTGCCCTGGTCAGCGCCCCTGATACAAAAAGAATAAAAAAATTAGTTCCAGGTATTTAGAGAGAGCATCACATAAATTGTGTAAATCTATATTTCACATATATTTACCCGGAAAAAGATGTTTCCTTTCTATTAGAAATTTTGAAAGGCAGGTGGACCTTTAGGGTGTCTAAAGGATAATTATGTCTAGAGTAAAACCAGGTAAGACGACCAGAAGAAAGCATAAAAAAATACTTAAACTCGCAAAAGGGTACAGAGGAGCAAGAAGCAGAAGATACAGATGTGCAAATGAAGCAGTAATACATGCCCTTACCTATGCTTACAGGGATCGTCGTGCCAAAAAAAGGGACATGAGAAAACTATGGATTACCAGGATAAATGCAGCAGCCAGAATAAATGGTTTATCTTACAATAAATTTATGTTCGGCCTGAAAAAAGCCGGTATAAACATTAACAGGAAAGTGCTGGCAGATCTCGCTATTACAGATAGTGTTGCCTTTGCTAAACTCGCTGAAACTGCATCCAGAGGACTGGAAAGTTAATAATTCTGTTCCATAAAATAGTGAAGGGTTTTTTATACCCTTCACTATTTTATTATTATTTAATTAGTGAAAAGTGAATAGTGAAAAGTAGGGGCAAACCACTGTGTTTGCCCGGTACCGGCAAAAACACCCATCACGCATCACGCATTACGCATATGATAACAAGTCATGACAATCCAGGAATAAAACTCCTTAAATCCCTGTTAACCACACAGGGCCGTAAAAAAAATAGCTCCTTCATAATAGAAGGATTTAAGCTGTTCCACGAAGCTTTAAACTCCGGCAGCCATATAGAGTGCTTTTTTTATAGCCCTTCTGCGCTTGAATCCCGGGAAGGCCTGTTTTTAAAAGATATAATCGAAAAAAAGACTATAAATTCATGCCTTATATCAAATTCCATTATGAATTCTTTATGTGACACAGTAAGTCCGCAGGGGGTAATGGCTGTAATAAAGAAAGAAATTGCTTATACCGAAGAAATAGATTTTTCCGACCATATATGGCTCATAGCATATGAGATTCAGGATCCCGGCAATCTTGGAACTATAATAAGAACAGCTGATGCAGCAGGGATAAAAGGTATTTTATTAAGCACCGGCACAGTTGACGTAACAAATCCCAAAGTAATAAGAGCAACAATGGGTTCCTTTTTTCATATAGATTTATTTAAAATAAAAGATCCTGTATCTTTTATTTTACAGTCCAGGAAAAAGGGAGTTACTTTTATTACAACCAGTGTGTCTTCAGGTAAAGAATATTTTAACATAACTTACCGGATGCCGGCTGTATTAATAGTGGGAAATGAAGGACATGGATTACCTGATGAAATAATTCAACAGTCTGATATTACAGTAACAATACCTGTTTACGGGAAAGCAGAATCATTAAATGTAGGAATCGCTACGGGAATAATTCTATATGAAATAGCAAGACAGAAAAATTGTAGGAGTGAAAAGTGAAAAGTAAGTACAATCCAAATTTTTTCACTTTTCACTATTCACTTTTCACTTTGAATATTCTGTGATAAATTTCTTTTTCCATTGTATATAAAATCACCTGTCATTTTTAAACACAATCCACTTTTAGAGTAATTCTAAAAAGAAAAGTCTCAAACTCAAGGATAAAAATAAAAAGT
>CAYSLJ010000056.1:0-8733 GCA_964431735.1 uncultured Synergistia bacterium
GAAAAAGATACCTGACAGACCTCTTATGCCGGGTAAAGAAATTTCGCTGAAAACATCTGTCATAGGAACAAGAATTTCCGATAAATCACTTTCTCTGAATAAGGGCATTTCCGGAACTGTTCCTGGAACGGAAAAAAAACAGGCTCCAAGAACATCTCTTTTGCCAAAAGAAAGGACCCTGGCTCATATAGCAGCATTAAAGAAGGAACCTTATAAAATAGAAGAACCTCCTGTTGAAGAAGATGATGATGAGCTGGATGATTTTTCTGATGAAAATGATGAAAATAATGAAAAAATAGACTATGATAAAGAAGACAGAAAAGACGACTTCCCTTATGCTTCAGATAACATCACCTTTATGGTTGAGAAGAAAGGGATAGTTTCCAGGCTTTTAGATGTAATAATGAAATGGTTTGGCAGACGGTAGTGAGTGGTGTACTATTAATTGTCAGTTAAACCTGACTGCTAAGGAACTGTCTGAAAATAATTACATCATAGTTATAATTTATATCGTGATGCGTAAAGCGTAACGCGTGACGCGAGGGTACTTATTGTTCCAACAATTTGCCGGAGTTATTTTTCTTAAAGTCCTTATCAGAATTTAAGTGAAGAGTGAGTGGTGAGTAGTGAGTAGAATATGGCAATTTCACTCACTCTTCACTACTCACTCTTCACTCATTAATTATGAATTGTTATGAAACTAACTATAAACAGAAAACTAACAGCTAATTACTATTTTATAAAATGTGACATTGTCATGTTACATCAGTGATACAGAAATTTAAGAATTAAACCCTATTATAGAAGGAAATTTTTTTTATATGAAGAAAGTTTAATTACCAAGTATCGTAACAGGTAAATTGATATCCAAAAAATATGGCAAACACTCCTGTCCCTGGCCGGGCTCTGGAGGAAAAGATATGCCGTATTAAAAGAGATTTGTAAATGATATAGATGCAAAATATTAACAGTCTGTAAAACCAGTTTGCCACGCAACAGGATCATATCTTTTCCGGAAGAGTCCGGACAGGGACAGGTTTTAGAAATGGGTATGAACTTATCTGGAGCGGTAATAAGAGCCTGGTGGTCTGTCAAATTATAACCGATAAATAGATTATTTTTTTATAGTTTTTAAAATCTGCAAAAGTATAGTAAATATATAATAAAAGTTTTTTTCCCGTATAAAGTTTATAATGAAATTTCGCCGAATGACTCAATTAATTCTACTCCAAGATTCCCTTTTATTTCTTCCAGTGCAGATCTGTGTAAAGCATCTCCGTCGTGAATTCCCGGTATATGGAAGGTTGCCACAAGATCGGTAACCACTCTTATGCCGGTAAAACCTCTGTAAACAGCTCCCTGAACAGTAGATTTGTCACATATATCAGTACATACACCGAGCACTGTGAGTTTTTCCGGTTTTAAAAACTCTAAAATTGTCTGGAGGAATGTTCCGAGAAATGCATCAGGACTTCTTTTTAATATGGTGAATACTCGTTCTTTCCCGCAAAAAGATTTAAATTCATCTATTATTTCAGCTCCCCATGAGCCTGAAATTGCATGAACAGGATACCTTGTTTCATCACCTTTTATATGGGCATCACAGCAGAATATAAGGATCGCTCCTTCACCGTATTTCTTTTCCAGAAAATGTTTCATCTCAGGTACAAGAACTTTATGTCTTTCACTGTAAAGAACTCCTTTTTCATGAAGAAAATCATTAATCATATCTATTATTAACAGTACTTCCCTTTTTTCCCCTTTTGTATGTACCAGTGTTTTTCTTATGAAATCTATTGTGTTTTCAGGTATAATTGAAGATATCATGTTAATCTTCTCCTTTACGTTTTGTTTACACTTATTTAAGTGTTTTATTTACACTAATATAATACTATAAAAATAATTTCATGTCAAGGGGTATAAGATTATTTTTTTATACTATGAGACTGTAAGAAAATAACCCTGGCAAATTATTAGAATGGTTATCATCCTCGCGTCACGAATATAGACTGTAAATATGATGAGGTTATTTCTTGACACCCCCTATTGAGAGCCATATATTACTTTCATATATTCAGTAGAAGTGAATCTTCGTGCCGTAAAAAATACTATCAATATTGACTTTCAGATAGTTTTTTAGTAGAATTTTGCAGATGATTATAACATACGCGTAACATGTTACGCGTTATGCTTTTCAAGGAGGTTTTTATTAATGCGTCATTACATATCTGTTGATATGGAAGGTATATCAGGTATAGCTAACTGGAAGGAAATGGAAAAAGATGTTAAGAGGGTAAATGAACTTATGACACAGGAAGTAAATGCAGTTATAGAAGGTATTATTGACGGTGACCCGGGGGCAGAGGAAATACTTGTCTGTGATTCCCATGGTTACGGTGATAATATTTATCCTGAGAAACTTAATAAAAAAGCTACTGTTGTAAGGGGAACACCCAGGAGAAATTATATGATGGTCGGTATAGATGCAAGGTTTAACCTGTCCTATTATATAGGATATCACTGTGCGGCAGGGACAATTTCAGGGGCTATGGATCATACCATGTCGGGAGCGAGTATAAGGGAACTTAAAATTAATGATCAGGTAGCAGGGGAGTTTGAATTAAACGGAGGTTATGCAGGAAGTCTCGGGGTAAAGATTGCCCTTGCTTCAGGAGACAGTCATTTCTGTAATAATGTGGCATCTTTAAAGCTCGGAACTCTTACTGTAATGTCTAAAATTGCGGATACCCGTTTCTGTTCCACTCTTTTTCATCCTGACATGGTCAGGGAAGAATTGAGAAATAAGGCAAAAGAAGCAGTCATACTGGGAGTTTCTTCTTTTAAACCCCTGGTATTTAATAGCCCTTATACAGTAACGGTAGATCTGACTAACAGTATAAAAGCGGATATGGCATCACTTATTCCTGTAGTTAAAAGGGTTTCTGGCACAAAGGTCCAATATACTGTAGATACCTATCCTGATTTATACAATATGTTTGAAGCAATTGTATGCCTTGCAGGAACTGCCAAATAATTTAAGTATCTAAAAGGGAAGAAGGGAGGTGTATTATGAGATATGTAAGTATTGTTTTATTCTGCAGGTGAAGAAGCTATGATGGAAATAGGGGATAAAAAAGGTATTAATATAAAGGTGAAAATTCTTGTAAGCAAAGAAAAACCATCTGCTGTTTACAGCATAGAAACATTCACTTTTGATCATATAATTAATATGTTTAACGGAACAATAGCTTTTGAAAAGTAATATTTAAAGGTTCATTACGTAAGAGGCCAGGATTAATTCATGTGATTCTGGCTTTTTATATTGGGCTATATAATGTTTTATTATGTTATTTAATGTTACTGCTATTTTTTGTGATTGAAATTATTTTGTTATATTTTGTTACGAATTCCCCCCTATTTTTTTCCCTGCAAAAACTATAATTTAAGACATGAATGATTTTACAATTTATTTTATTTGTCTAAATTGTCGTAACTTTTTTATTGTTTCTTTGTAAAAGTTTTTCCTGCACTTCAGATGAATTTTCGGGAAATCTCGATCATCTTAATTCTTTTATTCAAGGAACAGAAAAATTTTTTGAAGTGATAAAATTTTAATCAAAGAGGATTATAAGTTAATTATCTCGAATAATTAATAAAGTTTTATTTAGAGTCAGAAAGGAGCTTATTCTGTGGCAGAAAAACAAAAAACTAAAAAAAAGACAGAACTTGAAAAATGGACTTATGCCTTTGAGCTTATTAAAGAACATTATAAGGGTACTATTGAACCTGAGGGTAAAACAGTTAAATTTACCGGAACCTCCAAAGGAAAAGAATTACTTGTAATACCTCAGGGCAGTAATGTTCATTTTGCGTTGAATTTAAAGAGTGATTTTAAATTACATTTAGGTACTGAGAGTTTTAAAAGTGATTGGGGTAAAAAGTTAAAACTTGTTAAAGAAATAACTATAGGTTCTCAGGATTTTGATTCCAAGTTTATTATAAAAGGTGATCCTGCAGATAAGGTTGTGGAATTTTTATCTTCCGATAAAATACGCAGTGCTATAATGTGCTTTGAACCACTGGTATCACTTGAAGTTACAGAAAATATTCTGGAAATTATTACCAAAAAAGATAAAGAAATTTCTGATAAGAAAATAGATTTTCTCATAGAAAGAGCAGTATTTTTAGCAGAAGCTATAGAAAAACCTGTAGATATTACAAAAGAAGAAGAGAAACCTGAAATAGTATACGACAAGAAAAGAACTATCAGACTGGAACAGGAAAGTAAAGCACCTCTTTCCCTTGAAGAAAGAGTCATATTACTTGAGAAAAAAGTTAAGGACTTTGAAAAGGAATTTGAGTTTATAAAATCCAAAATAAAATAAGCTAAATAAAAAAATAGTGAATAACAGATGTTATTCACTATTTTTTTATTATTTAATAGTTATTTCTTCCCATTGAAAGGTAATTTTCCAGTAATGAAGTGATTCTTTTTTATTCAGAAATTCTTTAAGAAATAGAATATAATATTTCCCTTTTTCTTTCCCCTGAATCATATAATAGTACCCTGTTATTGGAGCATTAACATAGGTATCCCATAAATCTATATCGCTGGCAGTAATTTTTGTTATATCAGGTTTTGTTTTCCCCAATGCTTTAATTCGTTTGGCTTCCAGCATAGGAACTTTTTTTATGTCCGGATTTTCCAGGAAACTTATATCTGCCGTATGATCATCGGATTCCAGCAGGGCTTCATCAGGAAAACGATAGGCTTTCCAGATCTGTAAAGTAACAGTTCCACTCCGTAAATTATCTTCCGTGTCGGCCATAGCTATATTGACTGACATAAAGGCCAGTAAGATTATTAAACCACTGATTTTAAGAAAGAAATTCATTAATGTACCTCCTGAATAGATAAATAGATACTAAATAGTTTATTTGACCGAATAAAAATATTCGCCGGGAAAATCTAATTTCCTACAGAAAATGTAAGTTTTTATCATAGCAGTTATCTATTTGTCAGTGAATTTCATAATAAGATGTGCAAATCTTATTTCATCATCATGTTTTATTATTTTTTGTACGCCCTTTAATAATTTTTCTTTATTTATAAAGGTTCCAAGAGAACTTTCCCAGTCTTCTATGAAAAAATTGTTATTGTCATATAAAATTTTTGCATGTTTTCTGGAAACACCTTTGTCGAAACCTCCATACATGGTTACATCTATATCTACTACTATATTATTTTTCAGATCATTCCTTCCTATTAACAGAGCAGAAACATAGGGAGGACAGGGAAGAGTTATAGTCTGGCCTGTAGGGATGGTATTTTCCAGAATTATTAACCTGGGACTTTTGACATGGCCATTCGATATTTGTACTGGTTCTACAGGCAATGATTTAAGTTTTTGTTCAATCGGTGCAAAACATATATTACAGAATAGTGTCCCCTGTGGATTAACAGTTCCGCATTGAGAGCATGTCATATAAAATTCCTCCTTTTTACTGTTCTGAACTCAGTATCTGGTTGTAAGAGTTTTCGCCGCTGATTGTTTTGACATAGTTGTAAGTGTTCTTCTCATATCCTTTGTTTCAAAGGAAGGATGGTCTTCTGTTTTAATCGCATTTGTCAGGGTTTTAACATTTGTAGCCAGATCTGATTTGCCGAGCTGTGTATAAACATTATAAACCTGATAAAGCATTCTGGTAGCACCGTTTGTATCGCCTCTATCTGCTCTGTCCAGGGCAAGGGTCTGTAATTTTTTAGCCCCTGCAAGCTGTACTGTTTCCAGAATATTTTGATTTACTCTGCATAGAGAAGCATCTTTTATGCAATTTACGTGAATTTTAAAAGTCTCTTTCTGACCTGTAATATTATACAGTGGTATATCATATGTAACTTCCAGAGTTCCTGTTTCATGTATCCCCTCCGGAAGATCTGGAATTTCTGCCTGAAATAATATTGCCTGTCCCCTTGCTCTATCAAGATTTCCAAGTGACATAAATACATAATCGGGACATGTAATACTTATCTGATGTATATCGGGTATTACCCTTGATACTTCTTTTAAAGTTCCGTTACTCATCTGTATTGTTCCTTCAAGATTGGTTATTGCTATATCTCCAAGGACTCCTATTTCTTCATTCAATATATTTATTATGTTTGAAGGGTTTGATATATGTTCCATTCTGCCTGTTGTTATATCTGCCAGTTTTTCCAGAAATTTATCATTATATTCTATACCTGTACCAAAAATAGTGAAAGGTATTTTTAGTTTCTTCGCCTTTAAGGCAAGTTCTTTACAGGTTTTCTCTTCGTCTTCTACAGAAGGAGTATTCACTTCTCCGTCCGTAAAAATTATTATTCTTTTTACATGATTTACTGTATCCGGGCCAGTCAGAGCAATATTTAAAGCCTTTGACATATTTGTCGAGCCACCTGTACGGATCTGTGCGACTATTTTTTTTATATTATTTTTGTCTTCGTTGCTTTTTATAATTGTCTCGATAAGTTCTTTTGCATTACCGTCAAAGGTTATTATTGAAATCATGTCATTTAATTCCATTCTGTTTATAACCTGGTTTACCGCTATTTTTAACAGATCCAGTTTCGTGATATTTTTCTTATTCTTTTTACTGAAAAGCAAATCTATGATAGTATTTATATCTAAATTTGCATTAGTTACTACTCTTTCTGACATAGAACCGCTTCTGTCCAGAAGAAATTTAATATCAAGAGGGGCTCTGCCTTTTATTGCATTTTCTTCCGGTTTTATTCTTATAAGTCCGTAAACTGTCTGACTCTGGCTTTCTGCCTGGAAAAAATTCTGATTTAATTCCAGATGAAAATTTAGCATATTTATTTCCTCCTTTAATCGTGTGTTTGATACTTTAATATTAGTGTATATTTTACAATATTAGTGTAGCATGAGAAATTATTTTTGTCAATAGTAGAATTTGCAGGAAAAAAGAAAGGAATGTGTGAAATATATATAAGTTTATATGAGAAGGGTGAATTAGAAAAAATACGCATCACCCATTACGCGTTACGAGAGCAATGTATTATTTACGCTCATATCAGTAAATTGTGAAAGGAATTGTTATGTCTTCAAAATTATGTCCTAAAATTATACTTGAAGGAACAAGATTGACCTTCAAGACAGAGATAGCTTTTGCATTGAATGAACATCCCCGTATTGTAGGCCCCCGTAAATATCGATATCATTCCCCTTTGATTTCTGCAGAATGGTGTGCTTTTACCAATTTCCCATGGGGAAGAGGTTTGATAAATTTTGAACCTCATGAAGAAGAAAGAGCCATGGAAACTTATAGAACCTGGATGAATCTTTTTGAACTTCTTCCTTACTATTCGTGGATTATTGATCGTTTCCATCTTTCTACCAGGATGTATCAGTTGCAGAATCGTAATAAAGATTATGATTTCCTGTGGCTCGAGGAAAGACTTCTGAATGCAGGTTTTCATCTCGTATTCTGTAAAAGAAGTGAAGAGTCTTTTGAGGACGCCAGAAAAGAGAGGTTGAAAGTATCGGGTAATCCGTCTCAATACGATAATCTTCAACTTTTTATAGATGATCAGATTTTTATGGAAACACTTGCAGAAAAGTCTATTTTGCCTTTTCTGAAACTGGATATTTCAGATAATAATGTGACATGTGCGGCAGATAAAATTGCCGACTGGATGGAAGAAACTGGAGGCCTGTGGGCCAGATAGGATATTTTTGAACTGCCTGTGAGTATGTTCTCCCATAGAAAGTATTTATGAGAAAATAAAGGAGTTGTGTTGAATGTATAAATTGATAATTTTGTTCGTTTTTTGTTTCGTCCTTTTCTATAAATCTTTACCTGCCTCTGCTGGAGAAGTGAAAATAGGTCTTATTTATTCTAAAGAACAGGGTGTGAAATTACAGGAAGGTGAAGATAAATTACCTAACTATAGAAAAGCTATAGAGATGGAAGGAGGTACGATTGTAGTCCTTTCCGAAGATTATGATGAGGAATTTTTAATGACCCAGTTAAAACAGCTTGATGGTCTTTTAATCCCCGGTGGAGGTGATATAGATCCAAAATTTTTTAATGAAGAAAATAAAGGTTCCAGAGAACCTGATGCAGGGTTCGATGCTTTTGAATTTGATATTATTAAATACTGTGTAGAAAGAAAAATGCCGATTTTTGCAATATGCCGTGGACATCAATTGATCAATGTTTATTTCGGAGGTAATCTCTACCAGGATCTTCCTTCTCAATATGAAAGAAAAGATCTCCTTGTCCATCAAATCCTGGATAATAATGGAAAGATAAAACCATGTTTTCATTACATAAATATTCATAAAGACAGTCTCCTCTATGATATACTGGGTGAAGAAAGAATAAGAGTCAATTCTTCCCACCATCAGTCTGTTAAAAATATTGCACCTGGTTTTAAAATAACATCCCTTTCTGAAGACGGTGTTATAGAAGCCATGGAAGGAACAGGAGACGAATACATTATGTCAGTCCAGTTCCATCCTGAAAAACTGGTCATAGAAGATCCCAGATTTTATACTCTCTTTAACCGATTAATAAAGGAAGCTACCCTGTGGAAGGAAAAAAATATAAAAAAATAGAATAAATAAAGTAAAAAAGGGGGGAGCGATTATGAATAATGGTTATGGTTTCTCTGGAAAATCTGAAGAATATGGAAAAAAGACTCTCATTGAAGATAGGTCTGAAGAC
>CAYSLJ010000056.1:8833-39369 GCA_964431735.1 uncultured Synergistia bacterium
AAAACTTTTTTAGATAAAGGCGATGGCGTGTCTGAAGACAAAACTTTTTTAGATAAAGGCGATGGCGTGTCTGAAGACAAAACTTTTTTAGATAGACATGATTTACCCGGCCATGGCAGTTCTGGCACATGGTCTGTCAGGGATATTATAGATAGCCTTTATCGTGTGGAAAATATAGTAACAGGTGGTATGGGGGTAATATATTTTGTAGACCATCTTAAATGGGGTATAAAACTGGTTGTAAAATCTCCCCGTGAAGAATTTCTTACCGGAGAAAATAAAGCTCGTTTTATAAGGGAAGCTGAAACATGGGTTGACCTGGGAAAACATCCCAATATAGCTACTGCTTTTTATGTGAGAGAAATGCAGGGTATACCGAGAATATTTATAGAATATGCAGACGGAGGCAGTCTGTCTGACTGGTTGAAAGAAGAAAATCTCAGAGAATTACCTGATGTGCTGGATTTTGCCATTCAATTCTGTTCCGGCATGGCTTATGCCCACTTCAGAGGCCTTGTTCATCGTGACATCAAAGTAGATAATGTACTGTTAATGAAAGACGGTACAGTGAAAATTACTGATTTCGGACTTGTAAAAACAAAAAAACAGGATACAGAGCCTGTTGCTCCTGTTTCCCTGGAAAAACCATCGTCCATAAGCCAGCAAGAATGGCAGACCCTTACATCTGCTACTGCTGTGGGAACACCGCCCTATATGCCTCCTGAACAGTGGACGGGATCAGATAAAACCGATAGAAGATCCGATATATATTCCTTTGGTGTAATGTTATATGAAATGATCTGCGGAAGAAGACCTTTTGTTAAAGAACCTGATAATCCCTATCCTACTGTTATTGCCTATCAGATGATGCACAGGTTTACTCCTCCTCCCGATCCGGATCAATTTCGTGACGGAATCCCGAAAGCATTGAAAAATTTATTGATGAAATGTCTGGAAAAAGATTCTAAATGCAGATATTCATCTTTTGAAGAAATTCAGGATGTTCTTACACTGGTTTACAGAGAAATAATGGGAAAAGATTATGAGAGAAAACTTCCGGGAGAAGCAGAACTTAAAGCAGAAGATCTTAATAACAGAGCTCTTTCGTATCTTGATCTCGGAAGGAAATCAGATGCAAGAAAATTTCTTGAAGAAGCCATTAAGATAGATCCTCATTCTCTCTGTGCAAATATTAATCTCATACTTTTACTTACAGACGAAGGATGGGACAGTTATGAAAATATTTTAGTTCGCTTCAAGTCAGTAAGGGAAGGTAACATAGATAATCCTTTACCTTATTATTATGAAGCCATATTTGAACTGCTTCATGGTAATCCCCACAATAGTCTCTCTTTAATCAATAAATCTCTGGAACTGGATAAATCGAACGGAATGCTTTTAAATCTTAAAGGAATAATACTGACAGAGCTGAAGCAATATAATGAAGGGTTAAAGGTTTTTCAGGAAACAATTAATATAGATAAGGAAAATGCAGAATATCGCAGGAATTATGCTGCTTCCCTTTATTATAACGGAATAGGACAGCAATCATGTGATGAGTTCAGTAAACTTCTGGATTTATTTCCAGGTGATAGTGATATAAAGATAGATCTCTCTGTTGCAATGACAGGGATAAAAAAAATTGATGACGCCAGGGCATTACTTGAAGAAGTGCTTGAAGTCAATCCTCATTCTCTCAGAGCAAATCTCTATATGGGGGAAATGCTTACAGGTAAAGGAACTTTCGTTCCTTCTTTCCATTCTTTTTCTCTGTCTCACGACAGTGAAATTGCTTTAAAGTATTTGCAGAAAGCCTGTTCCATTGCACCTTATGTACCGAGAGTTCTTGAAAGTCTCAGTGAGTGTTCCCGTGACAGAATTCCTCCGTCCTGTGTAATGCTTCAGAAGAAAATAGAGAGAGAGCTTATATATCCTGAAGCAGGAGAGATAAAGAACCTCGAAGGTGCAGGAGGAAAGATAACAGGCGTAAGCTTTTCAGGAGAACACCTTGCTGTATCCTGTAATACGGACAGTTTACTTGAGTTATGGGATCTGAGGGACAGAAAATCTATAAAAAAGGTGTCTGAAGAATCTTCTTATATGAAATTTGAGGCACTTGATGTGGCAGTATCTTCCAGGTATATAGCTTCTGCTCACAGTGATGATACAGTAAGATTATGGCATAAAGAATCAGGAGAATTTATAAGAGCTTTCTATGGACATTCAAATATAGTAAGAAGTATACATTTTTCACCTGACGGAACATTACTTGCTTCTTCCGGTGCAGATGAAGTGGTGCATATATGGGATGTGAAGAAGGGCTCATCTTTAATAACTGCAGGTAAAAATACAGGTATCATCTACTGTGTCAGGTTTTCTCCTGACGGTTCTTATGTAGCTACAGGGTCTCAGAAAAATGCTCTTCAATTATGGAATATAAAGTCAGGTGATTGTTACAAACAATTTTACGGCCACAACGGACCTGTATTAAGTATAGCTTTCAGTCCTGACGGAAAGTATCTCCTCTCAGGAAGTGAAGATAAGACATTGAAATTATGGGATATAGATAAAGAACTCTGTATAAAAACTTTTTCAGGCCATGACAGTTCTGTAGAGAGTGTTGATTTTTCGCCATGTGCCTTTCATGCAGCATCAGGGGCCAGTAACGGAGCCGTAAAAATCTGGGATATTTTTACAGGTGAACCGGTAAGAACTATTCTTAAACATACTGCTTCTGTTACATCTGTAAAATTTTCTCCATCAGGCAGAAATCTTATTACTGCAAGCAGAGATAAAACACTGCAATATATATCTCTGCCTTTCAGAAGTGATAAAATTTACAATGCCATTTACAGGAGAGAATATTTAATAGTAAAACCCAGAACTGTAGAGGAAAGCCTCCGTGATGTAGAAACTTTTGAAGCGCTTCTGTCAGATGGAGAAAAAAAAGTCAGAGCATGTGAATGGAAAGAAGGTCATGATATCTTCAGAAAAGCTCTTAATATACAGGGTTTTTCTAAAGATGGACGGGCTCTTTCCGGGATTCATAAAGCAGGAGAAGGCGGAACTAGAGAAGGTATCAGAAGTATATGGCTTTTTAAAATTTTTTCAGATTCACCGGGAAGAGTAAATAATGTGTCCCTATCTGATAATAACCTTATCGTATATGGAGGAATAGATAAAACTGTAAGAGTGAAAAAACTTCAGACAGGGGAGACTTTAAAAAGTTTTTCAGATATGGGAGAAATTGTCGCAATTTCCAGAGAAGGAAAATTTATTCTCTCTGCAGGTAAAGATAAAAAAATTAAATTCCATGACCTCTCATCAGATAAATCTTTAAGAATTCTTTCTGAAAATCTGGATTGCAAGAGCCTGAATATATTTCCCGGATCTTTTTACGCAGTAACAGGTGGAGGTATGACTGACAGCACTGTAAAAATATGGAATATAGAAAGCGGAGAATGTCTGAGGACTCTTAAAGGCCATTCATCATCAGTGGAAACTGTAGTTTTATCAAAAGACGGCCGTAATCTCCTGTCAGGAAGTGATGATAAGACAGTAAAACTATGGGATGTGGAAAGCGGTAAATGTACAGGAAATTTCCAGGGACATACCCTTCCTGTAACTTGTGCAGACATATCTCCTGCAGGTAAGATTGTATCTTCTTCTCAGGACAGAACAGTAAGGTTATGGGATATAAGAAGTGAAAAGTGTCTTAACATACTCAGGGAACATAAGGGTGAAGTTACGTCTGTAGCTTTTTCTTGTGACGGAATGTTCATAGTATCAGGAAGTACAGATAATACTGCAAAAATCTGGAATACAGATACGGGAGAATGTCTTCGAACACTTGAGGGATACAGTTCTGCTGTTACAGATGTAAAATTCTCATCAGACGGCAGATATATTATTACATCTTCTGCAGACGGAAGGATACATGTCTGGGAAATTGACTGGAACTGGACTTTTTCAAAAGAAATAATTCCTCAGGAAAAGACAGTACTTATGCCTCTGGAACTGGTAATAGAGGCTAAAGATGAACTGGTTGCAGATTCTACCAGATATGTGGAAGATACAAAAAAAGAAAAAAGTATAATTGGTATTATAGGAATATGTGCTCTCGTAGCAATAATAATATTTCTGACTTTTATACCTTCCTGTATAAGAAATTCTAAGAAGGATAAAGCCAGATTTCTTATGAAAAAACTTTATGAACAGAAATTTGACCCCGATGTGGGTCGATGGAATATGAATGCAAAATTGCTTCTCGACCTGGGTAAACCTGCAATAGATGTTGTTATAGATGAAGGGCTGAGTGATAAAAAAGGTATGTGGCAATTGAATGCATTGAAACTTATGGATATGTTTAAAGATACGGAATATGTAAAGAAAAAGGCAAAAGCCCCTCTGGTAAAACTTCTGTCTGACAGTGATCCTGCTGTAAGAGGTGAAGCTTCGAGATTTATAGGAAAATATGGTTTTGTTGAAGCTCTGCCTTCTCTTAAAGAAGCTCTGGATTTTGAGAATAAAGGAAGATGGTCTGAAGTGGAGATGGAACTGATTGAAAGTAAAAAAATACAGGCCTACGCAGGAGGAAGAACAGCAGGACAGCCAAATAAGATATTTTATTATGAGTGTATTTACTGCCATGGTGAAATGCAATTTAAACCGGATGAGATCTGTGCCCAGGCCAGGCTAAAGCCATGGGATTATACAAGGAAGACAATGAAAAAAGCAGTTGACATGCTTCAGTAATTACCTGTTAAGCATAGACATAGACGCGTGACGCGTCACGCGTCACGCGTCACGATCCTAGGTGAACCTGTGTTTTGATGCAGTAGAACTGCTTGCTGCATCAGGAATATTAATGGAACGGCGGATTGATGACTGAGGTGTGGCAGTAATGGTTGTTCCTGATGAAGTTTCAATAGAAACTCCTTTTGCCTGTATCTTACATTCACTTACTGATTGAAATATACACTCATAAAAAGCTGCCACCTGTTTTTTTGAAAGATATTCTTCTGATAATTTACCTGTATTGAGCCAGGCTACTGTAATATCTCTGGCAATTTCTTTATCGATTGAAGACATTAAATTTCCTCCTTATTAAAGTGGTAAAGCGTAATGCGTGACAGGTGGGGTTCTGACCGAACTCTACTGTCACTCATATATTATACTTTATAGTTAGTTTCATAACAATTCATAATTTATAGTTTTCTGAATACTCTTTTACCTGTTGCGGTACTAAGACAATAATTTACTTTTTCTCCACATTTTCAAGTCTTCCTTCAATCTCAGCTGAAACAGGACTGTGTTCCTGAAAATATTTTATAATAGAATCCCTTATAGGCATTATATTTTGAAGATTTTCACCTTTTTTAAAGCTTTCATAACCATCTCCTCCTATAGCCAGAAAATCTGCTGTAGTAACCCTGTAGATTTTTTCATCATCCAGTGGCTCATTATTTACAAGTATTTCTACTGTTTTTTCTCGTCCAGGTTTTGAAAAATCATATTTAATCTTTAAACCTGAAACCTGTAGTATTGCATGGGAACCGTTAAAGGTCGTTTCAATTATTTCTTTTATGTATTTCCCTTTAAGTTCCATGCTGATAAGCATATTTTCAAAAGGATAAACTCCATAAATTTTTTCTACTGTCACAGGTCCTGCAGGAATATCTTCTCTAATGCCTCCTGTATTAATCAGAGCTATGTCTGCTTCCCCCGTAATTCTCATAATATCTGCTATAAGATTGCCGAGATTACATTCTGTTGTATTGGATTTTGTAAGCTCTAGAGATGCTTCCCCTATTACTTTTTCTCCGAAACTTTTATATTTTTCTTTGTATTTCTCAAGTAATGCTTTGACTTCCATGTCAGGTTCTATCTGACTGTTCAGAATTTTTATAAGTTCACCTCTGTAACTGACTATTTTTTTCTTTTCTTTATCTACTTCTAATTCGGTTTTACCAAGATAGGCAAGGTAACAACCTGCCTGAATGATAAGAGTATTGTTTTTCATCACAGGTTCCTTGAGAGCCGTGTGGCTGTGTGCTCCTACTATGACATCTATATCAGATATTTTCCCGGAAAGTTCCACATCTTCTTTATAACCGAGATGAGAAATTACCATTATTAAATCTGCTTTATGTATTTCTTTTAAAACAGGTATATAACATTTCAGGGTTTCTTCTGCCGACAGGAAATTATATTTTTCCTTTGAACATTCAGGACTTAAAACTGTCGTATCGTTACAGGCAATCCCTATAATACCGATCCTTATACCATTTATATCTTTTAACATATATGGTTTTGTTCCGGGAATAAAATTACCGCTTTTTCTTTCTATTACATTTGCAGCAAGTACCGGAAATGTAGCTGCATTTATCATACCTGAAAGTTTTTCTGCTCCCCAGTCAAAATCATGATTCCCCAGAGCCAGACAATCGTAACCTGTTGTATTCATCAATTCTATTACAGGTATTCCATAGGCGAGGTTTGAATAAAGACTCCCCTGGGCAATATCTCCTCCGTCTAAAAGTAATGCCTCAGGATGTTTATCCCTTTCATTTTTAATTAAAGTACTGAGATATTCAAAGCCGCCTATTGTTTCAGATACAGGTGCTATTTTTACATCCTCATAGGGATATATATGGCCATGTATGTCATTTGTATGTAACAGGACGATTTTTACCGTTTCTTCTCCGAAAACGAAATTGATACTTACTGACATAAATAAAATTAAAACAAGAACAGGAAGTTTGTATTTTTCCATTAATAAAGACACTCCTTTTTATCAAGCATGACGCGAGAATAATATAAATTTTAACTATATATATTATTTCCCCTTTTATATATAAATCCTTTTAAGAGTAAAAAACTTTTCTTGTATAATATTTCATTTAACCTCAAAAAGATGTAGTTATTTCCTTGCAGAGCCTAAATACCCGCTCCAGATAAGTTATTACCCATTTCTAAAACCTGTCTCTGGCCGGACTCTTCTGGAAAAGATAGGATCCTACTTCCTCCAGAGCCCGGCCCCGGAGACAGGAGTGTGTGCCATATTTACCCCTGGCACCAAATAACCGTTTAGCACCTGTTCTTAAAATTTCACATAATCTTCATCTTCACTATCAGAACCTGTAAGTTTAAGTTCAAATCCCTGAGTTCCTCCTCCCTCTATTCCTTTCATTGTTTTGTCTTTAATAGCCTTTCTGGCTACTTTTGAAATACCAAGCATTTTCTGGGATGTATTATCCACTTTGAAAAATTCTATAATATTCTGAAGTTGCTGGGCCTGTGAAGAAAGTTCCTCTGTAGTGGAAGCCATTTCTTCTGCCATAGAAGCATTCTGCTGTATTATCTGATCTAATTGCTGTATTGCTTTATTTATTTGTTCTGCTCCTGTATTCTGTTCAGTACTGGCAGCACTTATTTCCTGAACCAGTTCTGCTGTTTTCTGTATGTCAGGAACAATTCTTCCAAGCATCTGTCCTGCCTGAACAGCCACTTCCACACTTGTAGAAGCAAGGTGGCTTATTTCTTTTGCCGCCTGCTGACTTCGTTCGGCAAGTTTACGCACTTCTGCAGCAACAACTGCAAAACCTTTACCATGTTCACCTGCTCTTGCAGCTTCAATTGCTGCATTCAGAGCAAGCATATTTGTCTGACGGGCAATTTCTTCAATAATTGATATCTTACCTGCAATTTCTTTCATGGCATCCACTGTTTCCGAAACAGCTTTACCGCCTTCTTTTGCGTCTTCTGCAGATTTAATTGCAATTTTTTCTGTCTGTGTTGCATTATCTGCATTTTGTTTTATATTTGAAGCCATTTGTTCCATTGAAGACGAAGCTTCCTCTGCAGAAGCTGCCTGTTTACTTGCACCGTCTGAAATGTTCTCGGCACTGGCACTCATCTGTACACTTCCTGTTGCTACATTGTCTGCAGCAGTTTTTACATTTATCACTACTTCCTGAAGCTTCATTACCATTTGTTTTAATGCCTGCATGAGTTTATCCTGTGATGAACGTTCTCTTGTGTTTACAACAAGATTACCTGTTGCAATCTCTTCTGCCATAATAGTAATATTATTCAGTGCTCCTATAAGGACATTCAGATTGTTTTTAATTTCGTTGAAATCGCCTTTATATTCTGCAGTAATAATGGGAGGCATGTCTCCTTTACTGATACGATCAACATATTCTGCAGATACATTGAGAGGCCCTATGACTGCATCAAGTGTTTTATTAACACCTTCTACAATCTTTCTGAAATCTCCACTGTGTTTTGCCGCATCTGCTCTTATGTCCAGTTTACCTTCTACTGCAGATACAATAAGCATATTTGTATCTGTAATAAGAGCTTTCAGATTATGGCGAACCTGTTCAATAGTATCATTGATGAAAGCCTTTTTACCCGGGAATTTCTCAAGAGGTGCTTCGAAATTGCCTTCTCCGAAGGCTTTCACACAGGCCATAGCCTTCTTTTTTACATCGATATGTCCGAATACCATATTATTTACTCCTTCTCCCATAAGCCTGTATGCACCATGAAATTTCTCTACCTGAATTTTTACATCTATGTCTCCTGCGTCATGCTGAGAGGACATGTTATTCATTTCTGCAATAAGGCCGTTAAGAGCATCAATACATGTATTTAAATTATTCTTAATCTCATTGAAGTCACCGTTATACTTATCTGTAATCCTTGGCGGAATATCGCCTTTAGAGATTCTGTCAACATATTCTGCAGCTACATTGAGAGGGCCTATGACAGCATCAAGAGTTTTATTAACACCTTCTACAATCTTTCTGAAATCTCCTCCATGTTTTGACGCATCAGCACTTGTGTCCAGTTTACCATCTATTGCAGATATAGATAGCATGTTTGCATCTCCGACAAGGCTGTTAATGGCATCTATACAGGTATTCAGATTATTTTTGATCTCATTGAAGTCACCGTTATACTTATCTGTAATCCTTGGCGGAATATTGCCTTTAGAGATTCTGTCCACATATTCTGCGGCTACATTGAGAGGGCCTATGACTGCATCAAGGGTATTATTGACACCTTCCACAATCTTCCTGAAATCTCCTTCATGTTTCGATGCGTCTGCTCTTGTGTCCAGTTTACCTTCCAATGCGGCATGGGATAGTATGTTTGCATCTGCAACAAGGGCATTTATCGCATCGATACAGGTATTCAGATTATTTTTAATTTCATTGAAGTCACCGTTATACTTATCCGTAATTTTAGGAGGAAGATCGCCTTTTGAAATTCTGTCAACATATTCTGCGGCTACATTGAGAGGGCCTATAACGCTATCAAGTGTTTCATTGAAGCCTTTCAGCAGTTTAGAGTATGCTCCCTGCAGTTTTCCGGCATTTGCCCTTACATCCAGTTTCCCTTCTTTGCCTGCCGTTATAATTATGCCTGTCTCTTCTACCAGGGTGCTTATGGCATCAATACAGCTATTTATATTATTTTTAATTTCGTTGAAATCACCATTATATTTATCTGTAATTTTGGGTGGTGTGTCTCCTTTAGAGATTCTGTCTATATATTCTGCAGCCACGTTGAGAGGCCCTATGACTGCATCCAGGGTTTCATTGATCCCGATAATAATAGGTCTGAATTCAAAATTAATTTTTTCCGGATTTCCTCTTGTATCAAGTTTCCCTGCCAGTGCCGCATCTATAAGGCGTTTTGTCTCTTCCATAAGAGTAGTTATTATACCTGAAATATTTGAGGAAAAATATACTCCTGAACCTATGGCAATAATTAAGCCTGTTATAACGGCAATAATCATAATTGATACGGCAGTACCGGCACTGCTGGTATTATTGTCAGATGTTTTTTGGGCATCTTCTTCTATCAAAATAATGATTTTATCAATACAATCTCTTACAGCATTTGCACTTTTAGCACCTTTCCCGTCAAGTATTGCTGTAGTTTCTGTATCTTTATTTGCTTTTGCCAGTTCAATCATTTGTTCCATATCGTCTTCATAGGATTTTATTAAGTCTTTTAATAAATTTACTTCCTTTTTTAAATTTTCCGATAATTTTTTTCCTTCCATCCCGGATAGATTTTTATGTATAATATCTGATAATTCTTTTATTCTATCTTCGTTATGCTTAATGCCTTCCTGATCGTTAGTCCTGATCATATCTCTCATGTTTACACGAATTCTATGGAAAGAAGTAGCTATTCCCATTACATCTTTTAATCCCATTGTAATATTCTTATAAAGATATGTATCTGCATCATCGATTTTTTTTATATATGCTATACCCGTTATTCCTATAAGAGATGCTATAAGAGCCAGTATTACAAAGCCTGCCAGCACTTTTGTGCCTATTTTAATATTACTTAACATAAGAAAACCTCCCAGTTAATAATTTTTATTTATTTTTTTACAGGTTATTGCTGTGCATCATTTCCCTGAAGTATTATCAGTTCTTCTGTTGAAAAAATCCTGTCAATATCAAGTATTATAATGAATTTTTCTTCTTTTTTTCCCATTCCTTTGATGAATTCCGTTTTCAGCCTCATTCCTATTTTCGGAGGCGGTTCTATCTGTTCCGGATCCAGTTCAAATACTTCCTGAACTGAATCCACAAGAGCACCGAGTATTACATTGTCACTGTCAAGTGTGACTTCCACTATGACAATACATGTATTAACAGTTCTTTCGACTTTATTCATGCCGAATTTTGTCCTCATGTCTATAACAGGGACAACACTGCCTCTCAGATTTATAACACCTAACATAAATTCCGGCATCTGAGGGACTCTCGTAATTTTTGTATAATCCAATACCTCCCTTACCTTTGATATATCCAGGGCAAATAGTTCTCCGTCAAGAATAAAGGTCAAATATTGCCTTGTTTCTGTGATTCCAGATACTGACATTTTATTCATCCTCCTCTGTATTTGAATTTAACTATATAGTATTATCGGTTACAATAAAAAAAAACTTTATAGTGATTCATAAAAGTTTTTTATTTTTTAACTGCAAAATGTGTTTTAATATAAGCCTGGTATGATGCCAGTTATAACAGAAATAGACGAAGGCTATATTTTTTTTGCGTAAGAGCACCACGCAGAGATTTGTCGGTCATAATTTGACAAACCAGTGGGGTAATTATCGCTGGCACCACTTGGGACTGCTCCAGAGAGGAGCATTTTCTACGGGGTATTATAAAACATCAAAATATGCAGGTGCTTTTTCTATGAAGATCTTTTTTATTTCTTCTGCTATATTTCTTATTTCCCACTGGGCTTTTTTTGAGGTAGATAATTTTAGAAAATCCCACCATGCCTGAAAATTTCCTGATATAACTAACCTGGTAAGGGTGGCATTGGGAAGTACATAACGGGCATCTTCCTGAGGTACACCTGAATCAACTAATTCACTGTATGCCTGTTCTATCTTTTGCATTATTTTCATATATAACATAAGACTTTCTTCAGACGAGTTATATATAGACATAGGAACCAGATATGTAAAATCTTTCATATTTACATAACGCTGGCTTTCCTGTGTATAATTTAAATGGGTATGTCTTACTAACTGGTGGCTACAGGCTCTACTGCACATGACCTCAAAAGATGCCATACAGTGTCTTCCTATGGATAACCTGCCTCCTTTTACTGTTTTTCTTATAAATTCTTCATAATCAACAGGTTCTCCACTGGTTCTTGTGGAAGTTTGAACCGCATAGGTCATGATTTTTGCATATTCCGGTGTTATGTATAAAAGTTTTATCATATACTATGACTCTTTCTTTAATAACTGAAAAGATTACAGTGAATCATCCGTATAAATTATCTGACTCTTTTTTATATTCCTCAGGGTATTGAGAAGCATATCTTTTGCATGTTCTGTTACAGGACTGTCATGGCCTGAATAAATGATTTCTATATCGAGTTTTACTATCCTTTCAAATATTTTTACAAAATGGGAAGAATAGGCACCGCCAGGTGTTCTTATATTTATAGCATTATCGCCTGAAAAGAATACTTTATCTTCTCTACAGTAAAGACAGATTGAATCGTTTGAATGGCCCGGTACATGTATAACCTCAAAGATTCTATCTCCCATAAGAATATGCTGTCCGTCTTTTAATATATCTGTTACTCCTTCTATTTTTGTAAAAGCATATACTCTGGGATTATATCTTTTTATTACATCTTTCAGTCCCCCTGAATGATCAAAGTGTCCATGAGTAAGCACTACCTGTTCTACAGGTCTTTTCCCGACTCCTGTGGAAACACCTGCTATGACATCAATAACATCACCGTTTGTGCCGACATCTACAAGAGTATTTATTGCATCCAGTTGATTCCAGCTTCCGAGAACCAGGTATCTGTTGGCACAGTAAACTTTACTGGATTTTCCAAGATTTACTATTTTCATAATTTTTTATTCCTTTTTCTACGTAACGGGTTACGCCTGGGAATACCACTTAACTGGCGAACAGAGAGGTTCACTTCTGCAATTAAACCTTCTTGAATAACTGGGCATCGGAAACTACCTGGGTGAAAAGGCCTGATAATTCTTCCGGTAGTTTCTGGGTTTGTTCCGTTGCAAAATATCCTCCCGGTGCAAGTGCCTTATGGAACATTCTGATAACTTCTATTCTTTCTGACTGCTGAAAATGAAGAAGAACATTTTTACAGATTATTAAACTGTAATCACTGCCTGCAGGCTTCAGTGACAGGAGATTGTGTTTTTGAAAAACCACGCTTTTTCTTATTTTTTCATTAATTTTGTAATGTTCCGGTTTCGAAGATTTATCGAAATATTTCGCAAAAATTTCAGGAGGAATCCGCTGAAGTGGTTCCTCATGGTATTCACCTTCAGAAATAATCTTCTCAAATAGATTGCTTTCATCTATGTCTGTAGCGTCAATCTTTAAATTCCTGAAGGCAAAATGTCCCATGTTCTCGGCAAATATGATTGCCAGGGAATATGGCTCAGGGCCCATGGCACAGCCTGCATCCCATATGCGAATATTGCTTTTCCCTGAAGCATATTTGACTACATTCTGTACTGTTAAATTCAATGTATGGTAATCCCTAAAAAAATATGTAAAAGCCATTTTTTATTCGTGACGCAAGAAAGGTAACTTTTTGTTCCCTCTCATCTTTCACTTATCACCTCTCAATTATAAATTCAGTGAAATTTATTAACATCCTTTAACGTTTCTTTTAATTTTTATCATAAGTATAGCTGGTTTCATAACTATTTATAATATTATACTTTTGTACTTTTTCATAATTTCCTTGTATTTACTGGCTTTATAGTTAAAGAGGTTCTGGGTTTTAATCTTCCTGACCCGGCACCTGACACCTGACACCTGAAAATTGAATAGATTATTTTTTTACAGTTTTTAAAATCTGTAAAAGTATAGTATAATAATGACCTCATAATGCTTAAAGAATAATATATAATAAACTTACTATCACGCGTTACACGTTACGAAATTACATACGTATTATTTATGCTCACCTCATTACCTATAATACAATTATCGGTAAGATCAGGTTAAAGTTTATAGGTTTTAAAAAAATAGGTGTCCCATGCCGGGTTAAGACCCGGCACCTGGCACACTTAACCTCAAAAATCTATTTATCCGAATATGATAAAGTTTTTTATAATTTCGATTCCCTTGGGACAACTATAAGGGGAGGTATTTTTTTATCTGTAATATATTCTATAGCTTCAATGGCTTTCTGCCTTATTTCAATATTTGTGTCATCAATTAATTTTGCCAGAGAAGGGACGGATTTTTTATCTTTTATATTGTGCAGAGCAGTAATAGTACAGAGTCTTATACTGGCACTCTCGTCCGAAAGAAGAGGAATTAATATAGATAGTGCTCTTATGTCTCTCAGTTTACCAAGTTCTTTTATAGCAAGAAGTCTCCCTTTATCTTTTTTCTCTATTTTTCTGGTAAGTTCTCCGAAATAGTCTGCACTATTTTTAATACCTTCTTTAAAGAATTTTTCTTCCTCTTCTTCGGCTTTTTTTAGTTTTTCCAGGGCATCAATAAGAGCTACCTTCATTTCTCCTGCATTATCATATCTATCTTTTATTTTTGTTTTCAGTGCTCTTTTTATTATTATATCAGTATATATTGAAGCAGAGAAGTTAAGAGAAAGTACAGTCATAAAATTACCATCCATTCCGGGTGCTTCTCCGGTCAGAAGATAATGAAGTGTTGCGCCTGCAGAATATATATCACTTCGTGGTTCAGCGTTGCCGGCTATTTGTTCGGGAGGGGCATAGCCACTTGTTCCAATTTTTTTTGTGCTGGCTCTATCACTCCTTATGGCGAAACCGAAATTAAAAAGAACTACAGACCGATCTCTTTCTCTGATAAACAGATTTGATGGTTTAATATCTCTGTGCAGTACCGGCGGTTCCTGATTGTGCAGATATTCCAGAATATCACAGAGATTAATACCCCATTTGAGTATCTGCTCTTCTGATATCTGCCCGTAACAGTTTTCAAAATATGTTTCCAGATCAATACCTTCTATATAGTCTATAACCATAAAATATCTTCCGTTTTCTATAAAATAGTCCATCGTTTTAGGAAGATTGGAATGACTCAGTTTTGCCAGGAGTTTTGCCTCTTCATTGAATTTTTTACGATAATATGCTTCTTCTTCACCTGAAGAAAGAGAACTTTTTAATTCCTTCAGAATACATGGCCCTTCAAGTCTGAGATCATAGGCCATATAAAAATCTCTTTTTTCAAGTGATTTATAACGTTCCACGATGTTATATCTTTCACAGAGTATAGTCCCCGGTTCAAGTAAACCTTCAGCCGGTATGGAAGAGGTCTGATCGTTATATCTTCTTCCTCCTGTGGCCCGTCCGAGATCTGTAATGGAAACTTTATCGAGAGAAGAAATTTTTTCTTTATGAGGAATTTTTTCCTGTGCCTGTACAGAAGTTTCTTTCTCGGAAGTTTTTAAGTGGAGAGAATTTTTATCTTTCTCACTGGCAAAGAAAGCCCATTTTATACCATCTTTTTCCGTCCAATTTCCATCGAAAAGATATTTTTCTACTCCCTTATTCTCTTTGTCTTCTTTCATAAAATAATCACCTGCTGCGTGACGCGTAACGCGTGACGGGGTTATATCGCGCATCACGCATTACGCTTTACGAAGTCGTTATATAGATAGTTATGAAACTAACTATAAACATTTCATTCAATATATTATAACAGTCTCTTATCTTTTAATCAATAGAATTAACCTGACATTTCACCTGTAGCAGGAATTTATTGACTCAAATAGAATTGTCTGATATATAAATCCAGTTTTATGATATACTTTATACAGGGATAATCCCCTCGTCACGATTTGAAAAGGATAATCTCCGCGTCACGCGTCATGCGTCACGCGTCATGATTTTAAAATGAATTTAATTGATAAGATTCTTAAAGAGAGATATAAGATTACGGAAAAAATCGCATCAGGCGGTATGGCAGTTGTATATAAAGGGACAGATCTTCTTCTCGTAAGGACTGTAGCCATAAAGGTTCTGAAAGATAGTTTTACGAGAGATAAAGGCGTGCTGGAACGTTTTTATAGAGAAGCCAGAGCTGCAGCAGGTTTATCTCATACAAACATTGTAAGTATTTATGATATAGGCAGGGAAGGTGACCTTTATTTTATTGTGATGGAATATATGTCAAACGGTACTCTTGAGAATCTTATGGAAAGAAAAAAAGAACTGTCTACAGGAGACGTTATAAAATATGGTATTCAAATTTGCCGGGCTCTGGATTATTCTCATCAGAAAAGGGTAATACATAGAGATATAAAACCTCAGAATATTATGTTAACGGAAGAGAATCAGTTAAAAGTAGTAGATTTTGGTATTGCAAGAGCTGTTGATTTGCGTGATATCACTCAGAGCGGTGTGATCATGGGGTCTGCTTATTATTTTTCTCCTGAACAGGCATCAGGTAAAACTGCCACAGAACATTCCGATATATATTCCCTTGGTGTGCTCCTTTATCATATGTCTGCACGAAGACTGCCTTTTGACGGAAATAGCCTTATGGAGCTTGCCAGCAAACATATTAAAGAGAACCCGAAAGCTCCGAAAAGTGTAAACCCTTCCATACCGGCTGATCTGGAAAAAATAATACTGAAGTCTATGGAAAAAAAACCTGAAAATAGATATGCATCTGCTCAGGATTTTCTGAGAGATCTTCAGTCATGTGCCACTTCTATAGATGGACTGGAACTGGAAAATGAGGATATAATTGACTGTCAATACAGTGAGACTGTTGCTTCTGAAAATGGTGGAGGAGATGTTACCTTTTTTCCGGAAGACTATGAGAAACAGTTACAGAGCGATAAATATATATCTGACGAAGAGGAAATAATATTTACTCTTGATGATTTGAAGAAAAGAAAAAAGGCTACAAAAACTATTCCTGTTTATTATTTTATCCTTTTTTCTCTTCTGATTATTTTCATTACAGGTATTACGATTGGTATTATATGGGCTGTAAAGAGACCGACCCATGAAGAAATTCTTGTGTCAGTTCCTGATATAAAGGGCAGAAAAGAAAGTCACGCCAGAGCTAGTCTTGAACAATGGGGACTTGTACTTGGCGATGTGAAAACAGAATATAGCTATGATATAGTAAGCGGTGCCATCATATCTCAGGAACCTGAACCGGGAAAACTGGTTAAAAAAGGAACTGTAGTTTCTGTAGTTGTAAGTTCAGGTTCCAGAAAAGTTGTTATACCTTATGTGGTTCAAATGAATCTTTCAGAAGCCCGGCTAAAGGTAAGTCAAAAAGGACTTACACTGACTGTAGTAAGTGAAGAATATCATGAAGATTTAAAGCCAAATTATATTATTTCACAGGAACCTCCTGCAGGCACAGAAGTAGATGGTAAAACAATGGTAAAGGTTGTTGTAAGTAAAGCAAGAGAAGGTATTTCTGTACCGTCCCTTAAGGGGTTATCGAAAAAAGCGGCAGCAGAATTACTTGCACTTCAGGGTTTAAAGCTCCTTGTATTAAGGGAAGAAGCCAGTAATAAAATAAAAAAAGGCAGAGTTATTTCTCAGGATCCGCCGGTAGATACCCTGGTGGAAAGTAATTCTACTGTTAAAATTATATTAAGTTCCGGCTCTGTGGTAAGTTCGGTTAAAAATAATGAAATAATTGTGCCTGAATTGCTTGCTAAAACTCTGAAAGAAGCAAAAAATACTGCAGAACTACTGGGACTTACCCTGGTAACCAGATCAGATGAAGGCAATATAAATGATGATATGATAGTTTCTTTTCAGTCTCCTTCTGCAGGAACAGCCATTACTAAAGATAAAAAGATTCAGGTCATAGTAAAATCAAAGGTCATAATAGTAGAAGTACCTGATGTAAGAGGTAAACTTTTAATGGATGCAAAAAATGCCCTTCGTCTTAAAGGTTTATCACCGGGAAATATAAGTGAAATGTTATCAAATGATGTAGTTCCCGGAACAGTTTTACAGCAGGAACCTCTTCCCAAAACTCTTCTTCCTACAGGCAGTACTGTAGGACTGGTTGTATCCAAAACTCAGGATAAATCACTGGTAAATGTGCCCAATCTGGTAGGTATGAATATTAATGAAGCAAAATTGCTTGTTGAAAAAAAGGAACTTATTACCGGTTCAGTTATAATTCAACCTTCTGAAGAACAGACAGGTATTGTTCTATCCCAGCAACCGGCAGGAGGGATGTCAGTTAAAAAAGGAACACAGATTAATCTTATAGTCAGTAAATAATGTCTGTCTACCTCCTGTGACACTTATACGTCACGCATCACGAATATGAGGTGAAGGGAATTTTGAAAAAACGTAGTAATATAAAGATATTTTTGAATTTTTTTATATCTATAATTGCACTTCTTATTGTTATAGTAACTATAGTAACTATTACGCACATAGGATGGAATTTTTATAATGATGTATTTGGAAAGGTTACAGATGTTTCTGTTCCATCTGTTATAAATATGGATATAATAGAAGCCAGACAGAAGTTAAAACAGGCAGGTCTGGAGATAGAAACACAGCAAAAATACAGTGATACTGTTACGAAAGACATGATTATTTTTCAAAAACCTGAAGCAGGAAGAAAAGTGAAAATTGGAAGAAAGGTTTTTGTTATAGTAAGCCTTGGATGTGAACTTGTAAATGTGCCGAATCTGAAAGGTCTGCCATCTCATGACGGAGAAGTAAAGATAAATGAACTGGGTCTGAAGTATATTGTTGAAAAAGAAGAAGCTCATGAAACTATTCCGAAAGGCATGGTAACAGAACAGAATCCTCCTGCTCTCAGTCAAGTTCCAAGGAATACAACTGTTCAGGTAATTCTCAGTTCAGGCCCTGCAGTTCCGGTAGAAGTACCTGATTTAATAGGCCTTACCCTGGCAGATGCAAGAACTGCAATAGAAAATGCCGGTTTTTCTCTCGGAAAGGTTGTATGGCTTGAAGATAACAGATTTAAACCCGGTATGATACTGACACAATTGCCTCCTGCAAAGGAAAAACTTAAAATCGGTTCTCTTATAAGCGTAGAAGTTACGGCTGATAAATATCCGGAAAATAAAATATATTTTCAACAGGATCTGCTCACGATAATGGTTCCGAAATCCGATACAGATAAAGAAGTTGAAGTTGAAGTTGTCGTATCTGACCGTTTCAGTAAAGGTAAGGTTTATCATGCTTTTCATAAAAGGGGAGAAAAAATAGAAATTTCTGTAAGCAGTCTGGGAAACGGACATGTTGAAATATTTTTTGACGGTGCTCTTGAAGTAAAGGCAGATCTTTAACGGGTGAGTCGTGAAGAGTGAAGAGCGAAAAGCAGGAGCGCCCCCCTGTGGTCGCTCGGTACCGGTAAAACACCCATCACCCATCACAAACCCACCCGTCATGCGTTACGCGTTACGCGTCACGATCTTATATTTATGAAAGGAAAATTTATGACCCAAAAAAACATTAAAATTGCTCCTTCTTTACTGGCAGCAGATTTTTCCTGTCTCGGTAATGAAGTAAAGAGTGTAGAAGAGGGAGGAGCCGATTATATTCATTTTGATGTAATGGACGGACACTTCGTTCCAAATATAACCTTCGGATCTTCTTTGATTAAATCCCTGAGAAATTTTTCTTCTCTTATATTTGATGTTCATTTGATGATAGAACAACCGGAACGATATATAGAAGATTTTATTAAAGCCGGTGCTGATATTATTACAGTACATGTTGAGACATGTCCACATCTCCATAGAACATTACAGATGATAAGAGATGCAGGTGTAAAATCCTCTGTGTCACTTAACCCCGGTACAGCTCCTTTTTTTCTGGATTATATATGGGATAAACTGGATATGGTTCTTGTTATGAGTGTTAATCCCGGATTCGGAGGGCAGAAGTTTATTCCGTCTGTCCTGAAAAAAGTGGAATGGATATATTCCCGTATCAAAGATGAAGCTTTGAATATAGATATAGAAATTGACGGAGGTATAGGGCCGGAGAACGCAAAAGAAGTCGTAAAATCAGGATGTAATATACTGGTAGCAGGTTCTTCTGTATTCGGTAAAAAGCCTGTCTCTTCTGCAATAAAATCAATATGTGACAGCGTCAGATGAAGTCTATTATAAGACCTGTATATTATAAAGACATCTTCCTTTTTGAGGAAATATGGAAGGATTTTATTCTATCAGAAACCTCTTCCGAAGATAGATTTTTATATCCTCTCAGATTTTCAGCAGTAGATTTTTTTTCAGGTAAATTTCTGAAGTCTATTCTGGGGGAATCTTCTTTCTGGGATAATTTCCTGATCTATGAAGTTGATGACAACCTTACAGGTTTTATGGAAGTATCTCATTTACCTGGAACATCATATACCATGTTTATAAAAAATTTTGTAATTTCTTCTTCATTTCGTAACAGAGGACTGGGAAGAGAATTTTTACATGATATAGTAGAGAAGTTTTTTGCACAGGGTATAATGGAATTTTATCTTGAAGTCAGAAAAGATAATCGTGCTGTAAATTTTTACAGAAGAGCCGGTTTTGTCAGCAGAGGTTCAAAATATTATATGATATTCAGGAGAGACAATAATAAAGCAATCAGTGAAGAACATGAAGGATTTAAATACTGGTCTCCTTCTCTGGATACACACAGATTAAATGAATTTATGCAAAAATCCTCTCTTATGTCAGAGTGTTTAATACCAAAATTCCCTGAATATAATTATATAGAACATTATATGGATAATCTTATGTTAACATATAAAAGAGAAAAACTGGATGTGTATATATTGGAGATGGATAATGTTATTAAAGCTTTTTCGGTAATTTATTATTACTTCAAACATAATAAGGCTCTTCTGGACATAGTATTTAACAGGGATATTCCTCCGGTTTTACTTGAACAATTTTTTAAACTGGTACTGAACCGGATAAAAGCAGGTATAAATGTTATATTTTCGTTTAATGATACACAGAAACAATTTATTTCCTTACTGGAAGAATGGGGAGGAAAAATATATAGAGAAAATGTTTTGATGACATATTCGTTACTCGCTAACAGCCATGACCGGTTCGTTAATAAAGAAGAATGAGAATTCGTTCCTCCCGTCACGCGTCACGCGTTACATATTACGATTCTCATATAAATTTACCTGTAGCGGTAACAAGAAAGGAGAATAACTATGCTTACCGTATCGGATGTGGAGCATGTGGCACGTCTTGCCTCTCTATCACTTACTGAAGAAGAAAAAAAACTCTTCTGTCGGCAGTTAGGTGAAATTCTGGATTTTTCCAGACAGCTCGATAAAATTGATACAGATGGGGTAGAACCTGCATTTCACTCTATCCCGCTGACAAATATATTTAGGGAAGACATGGAACATATGTCTATGGATAGAGAACTTACCCTGTCCAATGCCCCTCAGAGGGAAGAGAATTATTTTAAAATACCAAGAATTATCGGAGAAAATGAATAGAGAAATAATCATTACTGATCCGAGCGTAATCATGTAATAAAGGTTTTCCTCCCGTTACGTGTTACACGTCACGAGAGTATTATGCCTACCTCAATAATAACTGAATATAAGGGGGTTAACTTATTGGAACCGTTATATAATTATACATCATATCAATTGAGAAAAAAACTGCTTTCCAGAGAAATTTCTTCTGAAGATATAGTAAAATCTGTTTATGAAAGAATAGAAGAATATGACAGTAAAACAGGAGCTTTTTTATATATATGTCAAAAAGATGAACTTTTAAATAAAGCAAGAGAAGTGGATAAGAAGATCGGAGCAGGTGAAAAAACAGGAAAACTTGCAGGCATCCCTGTCGGGATAAAAGACAATATGTGTGTAAAAGGAATGCCTGCTACATGCGGCTCGAAACTATTGAAACGTTTTGTATCTCCCTATAATGGCACAGTAATAAAAAAACTCATTGATAACGATGCTATTATTATGGGAAAACTTAACTGTGATGAATTTGCTATGGGTTCATCCAATGAAAATTCTGCCTTTTACCCTGTAAAAAATCCCTGGGATTTTAACAGGGTTCCCGGTGGTTCCAGCGGAGGTTCAGCAGCGTCTGTAGCTGCTTCAGAGGTAATTATCTCTCTTGGAAGTGATACAGGTGGTTCCATAAGACTTCCTGCGTCTTATTGTGGAGTTGTGGGGTTAAAACCTACTTATGGCAGAGTGTCAAGATATGGCCTTGTAGCATTCGGTTCTTCCCTTGATCAGATAGGCCCTCTTGCCAGAGATGTAAGAGATGCTTCTATAATGCTTGAAGTAATTGCCGGATATGACAGCCATGATTCTACTTCCATAAACAGAGAAGTACCTGTTTATGAGGAACTTATTGAGAAAGATGTAAAAGGTCTCAGAGTTGCCTGTCCGACCGAATTGATTGGAGAAGGTATAGATGGGAAAGTAAAGGAGAGGTTTTTTGAAATAATAGCTTTATTTGAACGTATGGGTGTAATATGTGAAGAAATTTCTCTTCCTCTGCTGAAATATGCTCTTCCTGTATATTATATTATCTCTTCGTCTGAAGCCAGTTCTAACCTTGCCCGTTTTGACGGAGTTCGTTATGGTTACAGAGATTTTGAAGGTAAAGATATTTTTTCTATGTATGAAAAAACAAGAAGCGCTTTTGGCGCCGAGGTTAAAAGAAGGATTATGCTCGGCACTTACGCACTCAGTGCCGGCTATTATGATGCCTATTATTTGAAGGCTCAAAAAGTAAGGACTCTTATTAAAAGAGATTTTGAAGAAATCTTCAAAACATTTAATGCCATTATTTCTCCTGTAGCTCCTACCACTGCTTTTCTCCTGGGTGAAAAGATAAATAATCCTCTTCAGATGTACCTGACTGATATATGCACAATACCGGTAAACCTGGCAGGTGTACCTTCTATGTCTGTCCCTGCCGGACTTATAGGTGGTCTTCCTTTCGGCTTACAGATTACGGGGAACACATTTGATGAAGCTACAATATTAAGGCTTGCCTGTAGTTTTGAACAGACGTCAGGATATCATATGGTAAGACCGAAATTATAAAGATATGTCTTTTGTAGTTTCATTGAGAAAATATTTGAAATATTCAACATATTGCCCGATTTATTTCATAAATAAACTGGCAATTTTTTTACCTGCTTTAGAGATTTTGTCTTTATGGTTATATGCAAGTTTTGTTCCAATTAGAGTGAGAACTGCTACGGCAGGAATAACGCTGCCTGTAGCTATAGCTGAGATTAATGTCCCTCCTATTGCGGCTTTCAGGGAGCCATTAACAATTTTATTTTTGTCTTTTTCTTTTATACCTTCGGCGGCTTCTATGGAACCCAGTCCTATTTCAAGAATTCCATGGACATATCCGAGTACACCTGCACAGGTTGAAGCTGTTTCTGCAATTGCCAGACCTGTTGGTCCGAATATGCCTGTAGCCCTTATAATACCTGCAGCAGCATCATTTGCACTTGCACTTGCCGCTACAAAAGCCGATGCTGCTCCTGCTTTATGATTTGCTTTTATTTCATTTATACCATGTGCTATAAGTCCTGCTGCCCCGATAGCAGATATGCCTGTAATGGTATGTAACATTACAGTCCCTGCAGTTGAGCCGATACTTGATAGACCGCTTGACATATCTTCCAGTGTATGAGCATTACGTGCTATATTTTGCAAGTGTTTTCCTGCTTTTGATATGGTATATATATGTTCATTCTTTGCCATTTTACAAATAGAGTCTTTTGTAGTTACAAAGGTATTTTTTGATGTTTCCCAGCTATTTTGTAGTATACCGGAATGTTTTAATGGTGATTCATTTATTTCTGGAGTTTCGTCCATAGCTATAGTAAGAGATACAGGAATATTTTTTTCTCCGTTTTTAAGGATTTTTATTCTGCCAAATATCTCTTCTTTATAATTTAATTCTTCTTTTTTATTATCATTGTCTTTCTTTAATTTTTTTTCAGTAACAGTATTTTCCTCTGTAATTGAATTAAGTTGAATTAATTTTTCTGTTTCTGTTACTTCAGGATTTATAAATGCTTCCTGAGATATAAGAGCAATTTCAGGACTTTTATTTTCTTCTTTTTTTTCTGCAGAATTTGCTTTTTTTCTTGAGATTGTTTTTATATGTCCTGAATATATTATATTATTAATTTTCATTTAATTACTCCAGTTATTTTTTCACATAAAGCAATTTTTTATATGAATTGCATTATTATTTTTAGAAAAAACACTTCCTTTATAATTATAAGGGGTATAATGATAAATAAGCAATGATTATATGTTAACATTATGTTAACATATTACAAAATTTAAAAAGAAATTATATTAATTTTTTTATTTGTAGGGAAAGGTGGATGGGTAAGGAATTATATATTTATAAAATAACAATAGAAATTGTGGTGAAGTAAAATGTCATACCATACCATTATAGGACTTGAAGTTCATGTAGAACTTCTTACTGAAAGTAAAATGTTCTGTTCCTGCAGCACAGAGTTCGGTTCTCCTCCAAATACGAATGTATGCCCTGTATGTCTCGGACTTCCCGGAGTGCTTCCTGTTATAAATAAAAAAGCCATTGACTATCTTCTTAAAGCTGCTATTGCTCTTAACTGTCATATACCTGCAAAATCGAAATTCGACAGAAAGAATTATTTTTATCCTGATATGCCTAAAAATTATCAGATTTCCCAGTATGATTTGCCTCTTTCAGATAATGGATATCTTGAAATAATGTCACAGGGAAATAAAAAGAAAATAGGAATCGAAAGAATTCATCTTGAAGAAGATACAGGAAAATCCATTCATACTGGAAATATTGACAGGTCTCTTTATACACTTGAAGATTTCAACAGAGCAGGTGTACCGCTCCTTGAAATTGTAAGTAAACCTGATATGACAGAACCGGAAGAAGCTTATGAATATCTTAAAGAGTTAAAAGCCATACTTCTCTGTATCGAAATAAGTGATTGCAAAATGGAAGAAGGCTCTCTCAGATGTGATGCAAATGTTTCTGTCAATAAAGAAGGTTTCCCTGAGTTATCAAAGAAAGTAGAAATAAAAAATATGAATTCTTTTAAATCGGTTCAGAAGGCTCTGGCCTATGAAATAAAGAGACAGACTGAAATGCTGGACAGAGGAGAGGCTATAAACCAGGAAACAAGAGGATGGATTGAAGATGAAAATAGAACTATTTTTATGAGAGGTAAAGAAATGGCTCATGATTACAGATATTTTCCTGATCCTGATCTTGCCCCTCTGGAGATAGATAGACAGTGGATAGAAGAATTAAAACATACCATTCCGGAGCTTCCTTCTGAGAAAAAAAATAGATATATGAGAGATTATTCTCTTTCAGATTATGAAGCAGATATAATATGCAGGAATATGTCAGTTTTTTTTGAACAGACAGTTGCCATTTATAATAAACCTTCTTTTATCGTTAACTGGCTTACAGGGGATATAGCTAAATATCTAAATGTTCGAAATATCGAGATAAATGACACAGAATTATCTCCGGAAAATTTTGTTGAATTTTTAAAACTGATAGATGATAATATAATAAGCGGAAAAATAGGAAAAGAGCTGATAGGGGAAATGCTTGAAACAGGCAAGGATGCCGGAAAAATTATAGAAGAGAAAGGTCTTATTCAGATAAGTGATGTAGAAGTTTTACAAAATCTTATAAAGAAGGTTATGGACGAAAATTCAGATGCAGTTAACGGATATTTAAAGGGGAAAACTAAAGTGATGGGATTTCTTGTAGGACAGATTATGAAACTTTCAAAGGGCAAGGCAAATCCTGAATTGAGTAATAAGCTGCTTCTGGAAGAATTGAATAAATTAATGGATGCGTAATGCGTAATGCGTAATGCGTGATAAAGAAGGTGTTGATTGATTAAATATCTAAAATATGTATTTTTATTTGTATTTTTTATTTGTCCTGTGTATACATCCGGTTATATATCAAAACTGGAGATTTATCCGTCGCCTGTAGAACTTTCGGAAGGGGATTCTTTTCTGCTTCAGGCAGTCGGGAGAAATGAGGAAGATGTTGTTGTGCCTCTTCAGATTGTTTCCTGGTCTGTTGAACCTGAGGAACTGGGACGCTTTTCTTCTATAAATTCCATTAAAACTACATTTACGGCAGAAATGAAAGGAAAAGGTACATTAATGGTAAAATATGGTGATATTTTTTGTAAGAAAGAGATTATTATTTATGATACTTTTCCACCTTATAATGATCTGTGGCCCGTGAGGAAGTGTGAGTAGTGAGTCGTGAAAAGTGAAAAAGGATACCTTACGCGTTAAGCATCACGCATCACGAACCACCTGTCACGCGTTACCTATTAAAAAAAGGAGTTAATACCTATGAAATCTAAAATAACCAGAAAAATCAGTCTGATTATATGTTTATTATTATTATTCTGCAACATATCTTATGGTCAGGAACAACCGGGAAAGAGAACTGAAGCGGAAACCCATCTTCAGGCAGGTATAAAATTACAGGAACAGGGGAAATTCAGAGAAGCAGAAGGAGAGTTTAAGAAATCGATTGAACTGGATCCTTCCTATGTTGAAGGCCATATTTATCTTGCCAATATTCATTTTCTTATATCACAGCAGGAAATTGTTTCTGCTGTAGATATACTGGAACATGTTTTGACTATAGATCCGGATAATGCTCTTGCCTATCATCAGCTAGGTCTTATATATTACAGCCAGGGATATTTTGATGATACACTGGATTTTTTTTATGCTGCTACAAAATTTGATCCGAACAATCCTCAGTTCCATTTTGATCTTGGTATGGCCTACGGAAAAACAAATAAACTGGAACTTGCAATTACAGAATTAAACACTGCCTATGAACTTGCTCCGAAAGAACACAGGATTTTAGGTGAACTCGGTCTTACTTATATATCTATGGGAAATTACAGTAAAGCCCTTCAAACATACCAGAAAGCAGTATCTCTTGCACCTGATATTCCGGGATATCACGGATACCTTGGATTCTGTTATATGAATAATGACAAGCCGGAACAGGCTATGCTGGAATATCAGAAAGCCATAAAATTAGATCCGAATGCTCCTAATTATTATAATGACCTGGGGTTTATCTATGAAAAACAGGGTAAATATAAATATGCTCTTGAACAGTACGTTAAGGCTTCCGAACTGGCACCAAATGAACTGTCGTATCTCAGAAACATCGCCATAATTTATGAAAAGCTCAGGGACTATCCGAAATCAGAAGAGACATATTTGAAAATATTAAAACTATTTCCTAAATCTTCAGTCGATTACGATAGTCTGGGATATTTATATTATACTCAGAACAGATTTGAAGAAGCCGTTACACAGATAAAAAAAGCTATAGACCTTAATCCTGATGTGGCTGAATATTATATAGATCTTGGCGGTACACTCAGTCAGATAGATAAAATCGATGAATCTATGAAGTGTTTTCAGAAAGCAATAGAATTAAAACCTGATGCACCTCTTGCATATAATTTATTGGCTAAATGTTACTGGAAATTATCCAGAAAAAAAGACGGATTACAGTATTTTAAGAAAGCAGCAGAATTAACGAGAGACAGCTCTATATATCTTATAGATTACAGTGAAGCTCTTTTTTACAGTGAAAAACCTAAAGAAGCAGAAGAAATTCTATTAAAAGTACTGGCAAGAGAGAATAATAATGTCTCTGCATGGTATCTCCTTTATAATATTTATAAATTCCAGGAACGGACGGAAGAAGCGGAAAAGGTGAAAAAACATGTTAAAGAACTGGGCTTTGACCTTGAAAAGCTTGAAAAGGGAGGAGAGAAAATAAACCTGATGCCGAAAGAACAATAGTGAATCGTGAGTGGTAAAAAGTGAAAGAATACCTTACGCGTTACGCGTAACGATTATAGTGAATAGCGAACCATATTCGGTGAAAACACGCATCACGCATCACGCATCACGCATCACGCATCACGCATCACGCATTACGCCTTTTAAGGAGGTCTTTATGTGTATAAAAATTTAATCATTATTCTTTTAATTTTTCTTATTACAGTGAATATTTCCAGAGGAGAAATCACTGACACAGAAACGGAAATTGATATTATTATAGAAGAAGTATTTAATGCCATTGATAAAAATGATATTTCTGAAGTCAGAAAATTACTTGAAACTAAACCTTATATTATCAATTCCGCGAGAGATACAAGAACACCTCTTCACTGGTCGTGTCTTACAGGTAAGAAAGACATTGTGGAATTACTCCTTTTAAAAGGTGCAGATGTAAATATAAAAGATAATGAAGGAAAAATAGCTTTACATATGGCAAAGACAAAAGAAATAGGGGAAATGCTCATAAAAAAAGATTCTTCTGTTAAGGCCATAGATAATAACGGGAAAACACCTCTATTCGTAGCATGCCAGTATGGCAGAAAAGATGTGGCAGAGTTTCTTATATCTAAAGGAGCAGATATTAATTCACTTGATAATGAAGGAAGAAGTCCCCTGCACTGGTGTAAATCAAAGGAAGTTGCTCAACTGCTTCTGTTACATAAAGCAGAAATAGATATAAAAGACAGTGACGGACTGACTCCTCTTCACTGGGCTTCGCAGAATGGCTATAAAGATATAGTTTATGTCCTTCTTTCAAAAGGTGCTGATATTAACGCCAGAGATAACAATGGCAGAACGCCTCTTTACAGGGCTGTTCAAAACGGACGGGACAGTGTTGTTATACTGCTTATAGCTGAAGTTGCCATAGTTGATCTTAAAGATAATGAAGGAAGAACTCCTTTATTTTGGACAAAAGCTACAGAAATTGCTCTTTTACTCTTATCAAAAGGAACCGATATCAGTGTCAGAGACATTGAAGGAAAAAATCCCCTTCATTTTGTCGCTCAGAATGGCTATAAGGATATCATCGAATTACTTGTTTCAAAGGGTGCCGGTATAAATAACAGGGATAATAACGGCCGTACACCTCTTCATTTTGCCGCACAGAATGGCAGGGAAGAAGCGGTGATTTCCCTTGTAACAGCAGGAGCAGATGTGAATATTCAGGATAATGAAGGTAAAACACCTCTCCACTGGGCAAAAACAAAAACTGTTGCAGAATTACTTTTATCTAAAGAATCTATTGTAAACAGTAAAGACAGCGATGGCAGAACACCACTTCATATTGCTTCTCAGACTGGCCGTAAAGAAGTAATGAAAGTATTACTTTCAAAGGGAGGAGATGTAAATATATCTGATAATTATGGAAAAACTCCTCTCTATTTCGCCTGTCAGAATGGCAAAAGGGATTGCGTTGAATTACTCCTGTCAGAGGGAGGAGATGTAGATAAGTCAGATAGTGACGGCAGAATACCGCTCCATCTTGCTTCCCAGTGTGGCTGTAGAGATGTAGTTGAATTACTTTTAGAAAAAGGGAGCTCTGTGAATTACAGAGATTGTGATGGCAGAACTCCTTTATATATGGCCAGAAAAGAAGAAATAGGGAAATTACTCATATCAAAAGGAGGAGATGTAAATAATAAAGATTTTGAAGGAAAGACCCTTTTACACTGGTTTTCTCAGAATGGATATCCTGAAATAGTTAAACTCCTCCTGTTAAGGGGTGGCAATCCAAACCAGAGAGACAGTCAGGGCAGAACTCCTTTATATCTGGCAAAAACAGGAGAAATAGCCGGTATACTTATAGCAAATAAAGCACTTATTAATATTAAAGATAATGAAGGAAGAAGTCCTTTACATGGATTTTCCCGGTATGGTAAAAAAGAAATTGTAGAGTTGCTTATTTCCAGAGGGGCAGATGTAAATGTTAAAAGTAATTCAGGAGAAATACCTCTTCATCTGGCAGCTAAAGACGGTCGTAAAGAAGTGGCGGAATTACTTATATCAAAAGGTGCAGATGTAAACAGCAAAGATTATAAAGGCCATACACCTTTACATGGCGCTTCTTACAACGGCAGAAATGAAGTTGTTGAGGTTCTTATTTCCAGAGGAGCCATTATTGATGGTATAGATAACGATGGTTTTACTGCCCTTCACTTTGCCTGTCAGGAGGGAAGAAAGGAAGTAGCTGAAACCCTTATTTTAAACGGATGTGTAGTGGATGCGAGAGCCAGTGAAGGTAAAACACCGCTTTACCTGGCAGTACAGTACAGTCATGAAGATATAGTGGAATTGCTTGTTTCTGAAGGTGCAGATATTAATGTGAAAGATAATAAAGGTATAACGTTGTTGACTGTAGCAGAAAATAGAGGAAATGAAAAAATAATAAAAATTCTTCGCCATAGTGGCGCAGAGTAGCAAATTTAGAGATATAATATGTTTTGTGTTAACATGTTGTAAAAAGTTATTTTTAAAAAGTTTTACACAAATTTATGACAAAATTGAAATTATGATTGAAATAATAGAATTACTGGATTGGAAACTGGAAATAGATTTTGTAAAAACCTGTAATTTTTATAATTCCTGTCATTCGATAACAGATGCCTGTAAATGTTCTGACTGTCTTAATTATGTAAGTGCCTGTGCACTTATTCCCCGGGAAATAAGGGATCTCTATGTATCCTTTGGTATTGACCCCACTAAAGAAGGAGAGGTTTATAATATCTGTATGAATGATGACGGGACCTGTCTTTACGGTGGATTTTATCATATAACTGGCAGAATTATTGAAGGCCCTGACTGTGTTGTCCCTGTTACGGCAGAAGATAATTCACAGATCAGAACATTTAATCTTCTGCCGGTAATAGAAGGTTATAAAATTGGTTTTACCACCAGAGTCAGTCTTGTACCTCCCGGTTTTCCTCTGCCTGTTATTCAGATGGAGTTTATGTTTAATATTCCATGGATTTTCTAACAGAGAACCGGGATTGTTAGTATTTTCACTATTACTATCTACTGACCTGAGCATGAGCATGTAATAAATTGCATCCTCCCGTCACGCGTTAC
>CAYSLJ010000057.1:0-38871 GCA_964431735.1 uncultured Synergistia bacterium
GGCTCTGGAGGAAAAGATATGCCGTATTAAAAGAGAGTTGTAAATGATATAGATGTAAAATATTAACAGTCTGTAAAACCAGTTTGCCATACAATAGGATCATATCTTTTCCGGAAGAGTCCGGCCAGGGACAGGTTTTAGAAATGGGTATGAACTTATCTGGAGCGGTATAAGTAATTATAGATTGTTTTGTATTATGAAAGTTCATTTTATATAAAATCAGGAGTTATCCATAGTTATGAGTAAAGGCGGACGAAGTATTATTAAAAGTAATAATGGAAAAATACAGAAATTTCTCAGAGACCTGGAAAGACGTGGTATTAATAAATGGGTTATCAATATTATTAATGAAGATTTATGCTATGAAAAAAATGAAGCTATATTATTAAAACGTATAGAAGAGGTTATGGAAAAAGAAAGGGTATCTATTATAAAAGCGATGGAAATCAGTAAAGCAGCTCATAAGGGACAGAAACAGAAAAGAACTCATGATGAAGAAGGACTGGATAATATTCCTTATTTTAACCATCCTGTTCAGGTTGCTCTTATGGCATTTAATAAAAAATTATCTCCATTTGCCATAAAGGCAAGTCTGCTACATGATGTTATAGAAGATACGCCTTTTACTATTAAGGAACTGGAGCAGAAAGGTATTAATTCTCATACTGTAAATATTGTTAAAGAAGTAACAAAAGATCCCGGAGAAGATAGAAAATCCTATCTGGATCGTGTGGCAAATTTATCAGGAGAGGCAAAATTGATAAAGTGTTTTGACAGGTATCATAACCTTTTGAGATCTTTTTCTATAAAAGATATAAAGTTTCTGAACCGTTATATCAGGGAAACAGAAGAAATATATGTTCCTGCTTTTTCAAGTTATGAAGAACTATCGGATTTAAAGGTTTCTTTTAATATTTTATTACAGGAACTTAAAAAGTTCAGAGACAGTTTACTTTTTTAATTACCACAACAGGTAAATTGTTATCCCAAAAAAATATGGCACACATTATATCATATTTATTTTTGAAAGGATGAATAGTTTTGAAAAATAGTATTTTTTTGATTTTCTTTATGTTCCTATTTTCTCTGCCATGTTTTGCCGCAGAAAAAAAATTACCTGACGGATATGATAAGGTAAAACTCTTTGACACTTTTGAACAGGTAAATTCCATCTATAATAATAATCTTCTTAAAATAAATCTCCCGGGGCCATTCAAGTCTAATCTCTATGTTTTACAACTGGATGACCCTTATATAAAAGAAGTAGATTTTGAATTTTCCGAAGGACGTCTTATATGGATCTGTATCAGATATAAAACAACTACAGGACAGTGGAATAACCCTCAGATAATAGGCTTCGGCGACTATCCTTTTGAAACTATGGAAGAGAAATTTATATCTCAATACGGAGAGGCTGATGATACGGATGACGGAGAGAAACGGAGAGCAGACACCATTACAGATATATGGAAGATATGGACCTGGAAAAATGAGAAAGTTGTAATGGAATTTGAGGGGAAATGCCATTTCTCTATGGGACAACAGGGAGCCTATGTTTATACACAGTATATTTATCCGAAAGAACTGGAAGAAAAGATTAAAGAGATAAGAGAAAAGTGAAGAGTGAAATACTTAGGAACTGTCTGAAAATAATTACATCATAGTTATAATTTATATCGTGACGCGTAACGCGTAACGCGTGACGCGAGGATACTAATCGTTCTAACAATTTGCCGGAGTTATTTTTCTTACAGTCCTTAATTATAACCGGTATAACTGACATTTTGTAACTGTTCACTGATAACTGTCTGTTATTTCTTCCAGAAGTCTTCATCGAGAACAAGTTTTTCTGTATATTCGTCTTCGCCGGGATTTGCGAATTTTATGTATAATACAGACGGGCCGTCTTTCGGTATGGCTACGATTAAGCTTCCCAGGGTGCGTGTCTTTTCCGGCGTACTTCCCGTTCTCCATATACTGTTATCAGGTCCGTCATGGATATCACTGCTGAATTCTATAAAATCTTCCATTTTAAAAAGATCTTTATGATGTTCCAGCAGTTCTTTAATGCGATTATATCTTACATAACTGCTTTCATTTTCTTTTTTATTAAATTTTATGAGATTTTCATCAAGATAATGATTTGTGTGATATAAAATACCGTTTTCTGTCTCTCTTACGGAACTGGTTTCTTCCTGACCTATTTCTACAATTGCAATTTTTGTTTTATCTCCTATTATATAAAAGAAAGGTTTGCCAAATTTATCTTTTTTGTCCAGGACTGCATCTACAGTGTCACATGTTTTGAGCAGTTCTGCTATGGAGATTTTTTCTCCATATTTTTCTTCCTTCGGTACCGTACTTGCTGAAGCAGTAAGCACTACAAGCCCTTTTTCATTTATACCTCCTTTTATGCCTTCACTTTCTCCACCTATGGCATAAAGGACAATAAATTTGAATCCTTTTTCCGGTTTTATAAGCCATAATTCATTTCTGTTATCAGGTTTCCAGTCCCTGTTTTTGGTTACAAGTGTTATACCGTCTTTACTTGTACTGCCGGCAGAACCCCACAGAGTACAGCTTTTTACAGGAATATTTATTGATATGATAACAATAAGAATAAAGAGAATTTTTTTTACTTTCAAGATTATTACTCCTTTCTTTTATTGACCGAAGGTTTTTATGATAAAATTTTTAAATGTTTTTCCCGTTTCCCTGAGTTTACCGTCATTACCGAAAAGAGAATTGCTGTGAGGGCCATCAACACTGTACCATATAGCAAGTGGAACTTTCATGTCCGTAATTTTTTTTAGAATCACTTTTATTTTTTCAGGTTTTTCCTCTTCTTTCAGCAATCCTATTTCATTTATTATTACAGGCAGATCTGTTTCTTTTTTCATATATGTAACAGTTTCTTCCAGAGCCACAGGATCACTTACATACCAGTGAAAATTTACATAATCAATATTTGCTTCCCTGTAAATTTTTAAGAATTCTCTTCCCTTTTTTATCTCTGGCATTAATTCGTCCGGTTTATTCTCTGCCTGCCACAGGAGTCTTTCATTAAAACTTCTTCTGGCAAAGGCCCTGGCTTTATCTGCTTTCCCTTCATCAATATAATGTTGATATACGAGAAGTGTTACTGTTTTACATGTCAGTCCTCCGTTTGTACAGGGAATATTTTTACTGTGAGCTACTTCTACAGAAACTTTCAGTTCACCTCCATATTCCCCAACCGTACCTTTATAGAAATTACGGTTATTTTCTTCATTTTCCACCACAAGGATAGAAGGTTTTATTATATGCAGTACCTCTCCAAGAATCCTCCTGAAATCCTCTCTGTTAGAAGGTGGGGTCGTACTCTCATAAATTCCTCCGTTATTTCTTACAGTCAGTGCTATGGAAAGACCCATATCTTTAACTGTTTCAATTTCAGGGTCCGGGTCACGACCATTCCATCTGTTCAGAAATACAGGGGCAGGTCTGTACCATCCTGTATGTAAATCTTCAATTACTTTTTTTAAATTTTTTTCAGATAGACTTTCAGCTTTAAGTGTAATGCCGAAAGGGTTTTTGTCTTCTGCTTTGCCTGGAAAATTCAGAGAAATTAGCAGAGAACATATAATAAGAATAAGCAGTACCTTGGGAAAAAACATATTATTCACCTCTATATTTATGGATGATATAAAATATTATATATTAAAAAACACCTTACAGGCAACACTTTAACCCTTATTTAATTTTTTAAGATTGCGTTTGAAAATGACAGGTGATTATATATATAACTATAGTTTTGCACTTTTTTAAAGATTATAATTTTTTAACATAGTTGAATAAAATTATGTAAGGCTCAAAGAGCTATTAGCTTTTAGCTTATGTTCCTTAGGAACTGTCTGAAAATAATTACATCATAGTTATAATTTATATCGTGACGCGTAACGCGTAACGCGTGACGCGAGGATACTAATTGTTCTAAACATTTGCCAGAGTTATTTTTCTTGCAATACTTAGTCTAATTGCTAATAGCTAACTGCTAATAGCTAATTAGCCTTAAATTTAAGAATTACAACTGTTTTTAAGAAATCTGCAAAAGTATAGTATATAAATGAAAATTAATTAAATGTCTCAGGTTTTGGGTTCCGGATTCTGGGGGTCATTAACCCAACACCCGGCACCCTCATCTATTTATATTGAACTCTTACTTACATTACTCCATATTTTTGAAGGAATTTTCCTTCTTTCATAGAAAGAAATCCCCATTATTTTATAAGGAAGGCTGGTAATTTATGATAAAAAAAGTCGATCTCGGTTCTTCATTGCATCACGGAGTATTCGGAAACCCCGCGCCACTGGGTTTATTCGGTCTTGCAATTTCCTGCGCAGTTCTGACTCCCACTGCCTTCGGGTATGGAATAGGAGATGGAAAAATCATGGCCCCTGCTTTTGCCACTACTGGCATTTTCATTTTATTCTTCGGTTTTGCTTCCCATATCCTTACTGGAATTATGGATTTTGCCAATAAAAATACCTATGGTGGTACTATTTTTACTGCCTTTGCTTTTAACTGGATGATAACAGCAATAACTTATTTTTCCATTGCTTATAATTACCATATTGATCATAACATTGTCGTAGCCAGTGAAATTGTAATGATGGTTGTCTTTGTTTTTCTTACTTATGGTTTTGGTTTTTTTAGCAAGGTTTTATTTTTATTTCTTCTTGACATAGATCTTCTTTATATATGTAAACTTCTTAAAGCTTTTACCGGAAGTGGTGCCTTTAATTTACCGATAGGTATTTTTACTGTATTACTCGGACTTATCGGTCTCTGGCTTGCCCTGGCAGGTCTTATGAATCCTGTTACAGGCAGAGAGCTTTTCAGTGTTGGAAAACCGATGTTTTATGCTCCAAAAAAGACCTTCAGTTTTTCTGTGAGAAGGAGTATTTTTGAAACTCTTTACAGACACTGGACGATACATGCTTTTGAGGAAATGTCTGTTGATAAACTTGAAGAAGCTGTCAAATCTGCTACGGCGATAGAAAATATTACGCCTGATCTCTGTTATTTAATGGAATACGGAAGTCTCCATGTAACATTTCAGGATAAAGAACCGGCCATTATCAAAAGTGTCAGACTTACTTCAGGCGGCATTGATTTGTATGAACAGCTTATTTTGAAAAAGTATGAATTTTAGAATTTCAGAGGCCTGTCGGCAATTATAGTTAATTTCATAACTTATTAGAATTTAAGTTATCGTGATAATCCCTGCGCATCACGCATTACGCATTATGCATTACGAGGTAATTATTTATAGATAGTTATGAAATTAACTATAATACTACAGGTGAGCAGTGACCGGTAAGGATTGCAGGAAAAATAACTCTGGCAAATTGTTACAAAAATTAGTATCTCCGCGTCACGCGTCACGCGTTACGATATAAACTGTAACTATGATGTAGTTATTTCCTGTTGATCACTGATAACTTATCACTGCTCACTGTTAAGTGAGTGCTCTCAAATAGGCATATTCATATTCTGCTGCACTCATATCCCAGCTGAATCTCTGATTCATTGCATTTCTTATGAGTTGCTCCATATGATATGGTCTGTCGTAATAAGTGCTTACTGCCCAGCCTATTGTGTAATAAAGACTATAGGGAGAGGCTTCCCAGAATTTAAATCCTGTACCTTCACCTGTATATTCATTATAATTCTGCACTGTGTCGTTCAATCCACCGGTAGCTCTTACTATGGGAAGAGTGCCATAGCGCAGTGAATAGATTTGATTAAGTCCACATGGTTCAAATATACTTGGCATGATAAAGAAATCGCTTCCTGCTTCAATCAGATGGGCAAGTTCTTCACTGAAACCAATATAGGCACCCACCCTGTTTCCGTATTTATAGGACATCTGATTGTAGAAATTTTCCAGTCCCTTATCTCCTGTACCGAGTATTACAAATTGCATATGCATACTGTTAATCATTTCTTCAAAGATCTGTGCGAGCAGGTGGTATCCCTTCTGGGAGGAAAATCTTCCTACTACACCGAAAATCGGAACATAGGGATCTTCTCTGAGATTGAATATTTGCTGCAATTTTCTTTTACATTCCCTTTTCCCGTCCATATAATCTACCGAATAGTGGGCAGGAAGATATCTGTCATATTCCGGTGACCATACATCATAATCTGCACCGTTTAATATACCCCAGAACCTGTCTCCTTTTGCCCGAAGAGCAATATCCAGACCGTTGCCCAGTTCGGGAGTGCATATTTCCCTTCCGTACGTGGGGCTTACTGTATTTACCATATCGGCAAAATATATGCCCCCTTTAAGATAATTCATTGCTCCGTAATATTCGAATTTATCAAGGGTAAAATTTTCCAGTCCAAGACCTGTATAATTATAATTTGCTGCAGAATAAACCCCCTGAAAGGCAAGATTGTGAATGGTGAGCACAGAAGCTGTATTTTCGAGAACCGTATTATGCCAGTTCCATATTTTTAGATAGGCAGGAAGAAGAGCTGTCTGCCAGTCATTTGCATGAACTATATGGGGGCTGAAATTTTTATCTATACATAATTGAAGGGCTGCACTGCATAGAAAGGCAAAACGCCTGGGGTTATCGGAATAATCATTCATGTTTTTGTCATGATAAAGACCTTCTCTGTCAAAATAGTCATTCTGTTCTATAAAATATACTGGAACACCATCGACAAATGTCTGATGAACTGAACACCATTCTTCTTTGGTACCCATATGTACACACATGGGATAATGAAAGGGTCTTATATCGTATTTTCCCGCGTCAATAAAAGAATATTTAGGAATTACTACAGCGACATTGTGTCCTCTGTTTTTAAGAGCTTTCGGAAGGGCTCCCACCACATCGCCGAGACCTCCTGTTTTTGCAAAAGGGGTCATTTCTGAAGATACCATTAAGATGTTAAATTTGTAATCCATGTTTGCTCCTTTTCGTAACGTGTGACTCCTGGTTTTGTTTCTCCTGTCTCACGGTTTTTATAACTTAGGAATGAAATTAAATAAATGTCTCAAATGTATTAAATCGTGACGCGTAACGCGTGACGCGAGGAAAGAGACTATTAATAAATTTCTATTCCTTACTGAGGTAGTAATATGTATTATATCTTAATTTACAATTGCGAGTCAATTAAGGAAGGGATAATCTATTATTAAGTAGAATTTATAATGGTGAACCTGCTTTCCACCGGCCTGGTTTAAAGATGCATCCTGTGAACCCACGCGTTACGCGTCACGATTCTTAGAAAGGAATCTTTTATGAGACTCTTAATAATTTTTCTTTTTGTGTATTTAGTGACTCTTCCTGTTTATTCTTCCCGGTATGAGTGTAAAACCATTTCAACAGAATGTTCTCCCAAAGGTGTTATTATGTCTCCTGACGGTAAATCGACCTGTGTAATGAATCTGGAAAGTTGTTCCATTACTGTTTATAATACCGATACAGGCAAGCTGAATTATACAATATATTTTCCTCAGACCTCTGCCGAAGGATGGGATTATAAGACGGAATCCCCTGTGCCTTCCATCGCTCAGAAACCGGTAGAAGGAGCTTTTACTCAGAATGGCCGTTATCTATGGGTCAGTCTTCATAATGATTCCTCTGTAGCAGTATTTGATATGGAAGGTTATAGATTCGACTGTCTTGTATATAAAGATACTGTAAAAGCCACATTAAAATATGCAGACGGTACATTATGCAATAAATCTTATCTGAGGATAGGTGTGGGGAAAACTCCGAAAGTCATAAGTGTATCTCGCGACGAAAGAAGAGTGGCTGTTTCTAACTGGCATGGCAGATCCGTTTCAATTATAGACGGCAGAAATTTTAATGTTATTACAACCATACCTGTCAGCGAGGTTCCAAGAGGAATGGTTTTTAATAAAAATGGTTCTGTACTTTATGTGGCTATTATGTATGGTAATTATATTGAAACTGTAGATACATTTTTATGGAAGAGAAAAGAATTTATATATGGTGTCGGAGCTGCCCCCAGAGATTTGATTATAGACAGAGAAGGTAAATATATCTACTGCTCTGCAAACCAGGGTAATAATATTACCAGAGTAGATACGTCCGGTAATAAAGTAATTAATAACGTTTATGTAGGTTCAGAGCCAAGGACTCTTGAATTCAGCCCTGATGAAAAAACAATTTATGTATGCTGTTATAGAGCAAACAGGTTATATGCAGTGGATGTAAAAACCTTTAAAGTTATAGATATATTACCTACCGGCATGGATCCTGTAGGAGTCGACATATCGCCTTCGGGAGATATGTGGGTTACAGACCAGGGAGATAATACATTGAGTGTATTTCAGCGTAAAACCTGTGCAAAGAATTTATCTGTGACAGAAAATATATGAGTCACTTTCGATACCTCGCGTCACGCGTCACGAATTGAGGAGAAATATGTAATGAGTAATTCTGATAATCTAAAACTTTACTGTTCAATGGTAGAGTTAATAATGGAACATGAAGGCCTTATTAATGATAAACAGAGGGAGGTGTTAAACAGGAAAATAGATGAATGGAAATTACGGAGAGAAGATACGGAACCACTGGAACAGGAGATAAAGCAGAAATTTTTGCATTCAAAGAGTAATCTTGTTCTGCAGCAAGCAAACGCTATTGTACATCATATAAAATTCAAGGATTCCGACGTTCATGACGACAGGTTTGAATGTGAAGATAGTGATTACTGGAATTCTAAAGGAAGAGAACTGTCTGTAAAAGGCCATTTTGAAGAAGCGGCAGAATGCTTTAATAAAGCTTTTGACATGGACCCTGATGATAGAGATACATGGCTTAATAAAGGGATCCTGGCGGGAATACAGAGGAAGTATGACGAAGCAATTATGTGGTTTGATAAGATGCTGCATGTTGATCCGGAAGACGGAGGAGCCTGTTATTATAAAGGTTTTACCCTTTATAATCAGGGCAGATTTGAAGAAGCTATAACATATTATGACAGAACGCTTGCCATGCTCCCTGAAGATGTCCTCTGCTGGACCTGTAGAGGGCAGGCTCTTGCAGGGCTTAAAAAATATGAAGAATCCGTTGAATGCTTCAATAAGGCTATTTCTATTGAACCTGACTGCATAGAAGCCTGGTATAACAGAGGACTTTCTTTTTCTTTTCAGAGCCATTTTAAAGAAGCTATTCTCTGTTATGATAAGGTGCTTCAGTCAGTACCGGATCATACTGATTCCCTGTTAAACAGAGGACTCTGTTTTTATTACATGAAAAAATATGACGAAGCTCTTAATTGTTATGACAGAGTAATCTCTATTAAACTTGATCATATTTTTGCCTGGTATAATAAAGGTCTTGTTTTATCGGCTCAGGGGAAATATGAAGAAGCCCTGTTCTGTTATGATAAAACACTGAATATTGATCCCCGCTTTATCTATGCCTGGCATAACAGGGGAAATATTCTTTATTTTATGGAGAAATATGAAGAAGCCCTTCTATCCTATGATAAGGCACTGGCAATTGACGATACCTATACAGGAGCACTGTATAATAAAGGATTTATTTTAGAAAATCAGAAGAAATATAATGAAGCCATTTGCTGTTATGATAAAATACTTGTCATTGAGCCTGAATTCACTTCAGCCTGGATAAACAGAGGACTGTCTTTATATTATCAGGGTAAATACGATGATGCCATGTCCTGTTATGACAGAGCCATTGCTATAGATCCGTTCCATACCGGTGGCTGGAACAATAAAGGTGTTCTTCTGCAGGCCAGAGGGAAATATGAAGAAGCAATATTCTGTTATGATAAAGCAATAGAGTGCGACCCTTTATATAAACCTGCCTGGCATAACAGGGGAGATGTCTTATATATTCAGGATAATTATGATGAAGCGATTATATGCTACAAAAAAATACTGGATATGTCTCCCCTTGATATTAATACATGGAATAAATTTGGTATCCTATTGAAACTTCAAAAGAAATATGATGAAGCTATGTCATGTTTTGAACGAGCTTTAGAGATTGATCAGAATTACAGGGCAGCTTTGATTAACAGAGGAAATCTGCTTAAAGAATTCGAAAAATATGAAGAAGCTCTGGATTCTTACGATAAAGCCCTGACTGTTAATCCGTATGACGACACCTCATGGATAAATAAGGGATTTTGCCTGTATACTGCAGGTCAGTATGATGAAGCACTGTTATGTTATAACAGAGCCCTGGAAATCAATCCTGATTGCATATATGCCTGGAACGGTAAGGCTTTAATTCTGGAGAGCCGCCATAAATATGACGAGGCTCTTAAGTGTTATGACAGAGCTATAGAAATAGATCCTGACTACAGTGATCCGTGGAATCATAAAGGAATAATCCTGTATAATCAGGGAAATTATGAAGAAGCTCTCTTTTATTTTGACAGATTACTGGAAATAAATCCGGAGTCTCCTTCTGCCTGGAGTAGTAAAGGAGATGTTCTGGAGCGGCAGAATAAATATGAGGAGAGTATGTACTGTTACGATAAAGCTATAGAAATAGATAGCTCTTATATAAAAGCCTGGCATGGCAGAGGTATAATTCTGAAAAATACCGGTAAATATAATGAAGCAATCCTGTGTTTTGATAAAATACTTGAACTGGACGGGAAAAATATTCCTGCTTCAGGGGATAAAGCCGAGATTCTTTTACTTTCCGAAAAATATGAAGAAGCAATTTCCTGTTACGATAAAGCTCTTTCTATAGCGTCAGAACATAATACAGTAAGCACTATATGGTTCAGAAAAGGTTATATTTTTGAAAGATACGGAAAATACGAAGAAGCAATTTTATGTTATAATAAGGCTATTGAGATTAATGAAAGGAATATGTTTGCATGGAACAATAAAGTTAATCTCTTATATAATCAAAAAAAATACATGGAATCAATCATCTGCTGTGATATGGCAATAAAACTTTATCCTGATTGTGTTTTTGCCTGGCTTGTACGGGGATTGTCCATGTATGAGAAAGGAACATATAAAGAAGCACTATCTTCTTTTGACAGGGTTCTCGACATTGAACCGGCGAATAACTCTGCATGGAGCTACAGACTTCAGGCCATGGTTATGGTAGGAACAGAACTGGATAATAAAGGCAGCCATAATGAAGCTATGCAGTATTACGATAAAGTACTGGTTGTAAATCCAGAAAATGTTCATGCCTGGCTTAACATGGGACAGAGTCTGTTTTTACAGGGAAAATATGATGGTGCTATAGAATGCTGTTATAAAGCAATAAATATTGATCCTTTTTACAGTACAGGTCGGAATAACCTGGGGTATTATCTCTATAAAACCGGTAAATATGAAGAAGCTTTAATTAATATAGATAAAGCAATAGAACTTGATCCTGCTAACGGTGATGCATGGGATAGTAAGGGAGAAATCCTCCTGTCTGCCGGGAAATATTCAGAAGCCCTTCTGTGTTATGACAGGGCACTTGAGGTGAATTCCGAAGTGGCCGTCTACTGGTGCGGTAAAGGACATGCCCTTAAAGGACAGGGACAATATGAGAAAGCTCTCGAATGTTACGAAAAAGCTTTAAATATTGATTTTTACTGTGTGGAAGCTTTTAAGGCAAAAAGTGAAATTATAAAAGGTAAAAAAATATGAATGAGAACAAATCTGAACAGATAAAACTTTACAGATCAATGGTAGAATTGATCGTTGAATATGAAGGACACATAAGTGAAAAACAGAGGGAAATGCTGAATAAAAAATCAGAAGAATGGCATATATCTTCTGAAGAATCTCAGGCCATAGAAAAAAAAGTGGCAGAAGAGATAAAAAAGAAACATGCCGTTATGGATCAAATCAGGCATATTATTTCAGATAAAGAGTCGGAGATAGAAAAGGAAGAAATATATATCCCGGAAGAAGATAACGGAGATGTTATTTCTTTAATAGATAACGGAATCTCCTTATTCAGAGACGGGAAATATGATGAAGCTATGAGATGTTTCGACCATGCCATTAATATTGACCCTCAGGACAGTATAGCCTGGTTTAACAAAGGTCTGACATTACAGAGTCAGGATAGATACGACGAAGCTCTGGAATGTTATGATAAAACCATTGAATATGACCCCTATTCTTTTTCTGCCTGGAACGAGAAAGGCATTATTTTAGATAATCAGGGAAAATATGACGACGCTATTGCCTGTTATGATAAAGTCATAGAGATTAAGCCTGATTGTACCGAAGCTATAACCATGAAGGGTATTTCATTATATAATCAGGAAAAATATGAAGAGGCCCTTGTCTGTTATAATAAGGTTCTTCACCATGACCCGGACAATACCTATGTATTGAGTCTGAAAGGTTTTATTTTACAGCTTCAGGGAAAATATGAGGAAGCAGTAACATGTTACGACAGGATTCTTCTTCTGGAACCGAAAAATGTTTTCGTATGGCATACAAGAGGCAACTCTCTGGGATTTCTCTGGAAATATGAAGAAGCCCTCAGATCTTATAACAGAGCTCTCGAATTTGAACCTGAGAATATTCATGTACTGGTTGATAAAGGGAAAATACTCACAAGAATGAAGAAATACGATGAAGCTATTGAATGCTGTGATAGAGCTATAAAGCTTGACCCCTTTTATATCTATTCGTGGCCCATGAAGGCCTATGCTCTGTGCCGGAAGAAAAAGTATGAAGAAGCACTTCTTTGCTGCAACAGAGCACTTGAGCTTGATCCTACCCATATTTATGCTCTTGGTACTAAAGGGACTGTATTTGAAGAAAATAAAAAATATGATGAAGCTATGAAGTGTTTTGACAGAATTCTGGAGATTGACCCTTTATGTATTTCAGCCCTTAATAGTAAAGGTACTATTTTAATAAAACAGAAAAAATATGATGAAGCCATTAAATATTTTGATAAAATAATAGAGTTTGAACCGGGTAACAGTCTTCCATGGAATAGTAAGGGACTTGTTCTGGCTAAAAAGAAACAATATAAAGAAGCAATGGTCTATCTGGATAAAGCGATAGAACTTGAGCCGAAACATGTTTATGTATGGGCTACAAAGGGTACTGTGCTGGTTGAACAGAGAAAATATGAAGAAGCTCTCATGTGCTACAATAAAGCACTGGAATTGAATCCTGAACCGTCTCATATATGGAACAGCATAGGACTACTCTTTGCAAAAAAGAGAGATTACAAAGAAGCTATAAAATATTTTGACAGGGCTCTAGAACGGGATTCCTGTGAATATACATGGTATGACAGGGGAAATACTTTATATGTACAAAAGAATTATAAAGAAGCCATTAAATGTTATGAAAGAGCAATAGAGATTGATCCCGAATTTACCATTGCCTGGAGTGCGAAAGGTGTTGTATTGTCGGAACAAGGAAAGTTTGAAGAAGCTCTTATGTGCTGCAATAAAGCCATAGATATAGACAGTGAAGATTTCTGTCTCTGGATTGATAAGGGTTATGCCCTTGATAAAGCATACAGACATGAAGAAGCTATTGAGTGTTACAATACAGCTGTTGACCTTGAAGCTGAAAGCACTATGGCATGGAATAACAGAGGATACAGTCTTTATAAACTTGGAAGAACTGATGAAGCTATGAAAGATCTGGAAAAATCCCTCAAACTGGAACCGGATAATTCCTTCGCCTGGGATAGTATGGGAGAAGTCTTTATATCTACCGGAAACTATGAAGAAGGTTTTAAATGTTATGATAAAGCTCTTGAAATTGATCCCGCATATACAACCACTCTTTATAATAAAGGTAACGCTTTTACAGAACTCGGTAAATATGAAGAAGCCCTGTCCTGTTATAACAGAGCTATTGACTGTGAACCTGCTTATATAGATGCCTGGAACGGTAAAGGAGAACTTTTAAAGAAAATGGGAGCCATAGATGATGGAGAAAAGTGTTTCCGTGAAGCTGCCAGGCAGAAAGAATTAAACTGGTAATAGAGAAAAAAATTAAAGATACAGTAATGTTTATTTTTTTATAGTAAATAATTTATATATAATATTTACAAATTGTTAACAATTAAAGATTGAAATAATATTGATAAGAGGTTATACTATAATAAAATCATTATAAGTTGCATAAGGATGTGAGTTTATGAAAATTAATAGTACCGGGATGCCAGCAGGGAATATAACTATTGATAAATCCAAAACTGTTAAAGAAGAAAGTCCTTTTAATGTTTCAGATAAATTAGAAGGAACTGCTTCCCATGACAGTGGATTGATGAAGGATCTTAAGAATTTAAGTGAATTAAGCAAAAAGTCTTCTACTTCGGGAGAGACTTTTGTTGATATGCCAAAAACTATTTATTTTAAAACTACCCAGAATGATCAATACAATCTTGACGACGGTTTTGACGGAAGCAGAGACATTGTTGCAGTGGGTTCCCATGAAGGAAGTCCTGCCGAACCATATCATTTTATCGTAAAATTCAGATCTCTTCAGCCGGATGCAGAACTCGGTAATCTTGATACCTATGTGTTGCTCGATATGGGAAATGGTACAAAAACAGAATTGCCTGACGGTATAAAGGGTAAGACAGAAAAACCGTGGCAGCTTGCCATAGCCGCCTATGACAACAAGAATTTTAATGTTTATGATGATAAGGGAACTACTCTGGATAAAAACATAGTGAAAAATCTGAAATATGATTCTGCAAAAGGTACTCTTGAGTTTGATGTAGATAAAGGTGCTCTGAGAGAAAGAGGCTGGCAGGATCTCAAGGGAATGGATATGCAGGTTTTAACGGCAAAAGATTTTGTAAAACAACCTGCAGATACTATTGACAGGTCTCCTGATAAACCATGGGCTAAAGGTGGAACTATGGCCAGACAGCTCAATACAAATCCTTATGAAAACCCTGATAAAATAGAAGACTGGGGCGGAAAAGATATATATTTTGTCTTTACTGACAGATTCAGTGATGGAGATACGACCAATAATATAAATGTAGATAAAAAAGATCTCGGTAAATTCCACGGAGGAGACCTCCAGGGTGTTATAGATAAACTCGACTACATAAAAGATCTCGGTATGTCATCTATATGGCTTTCTCCAACTATGGAAAATCAGGATTTCTTCGTAAATGAAAACAATGCAGGCTATCATTATTACTGGCCTGTTGATATGTTTAAAGTGGATAAACGTCTCGGCGATATGAGTAAATTTGAAGAATTGATTTCAAAGGCTCATGAAAAGGGTATAGAAGTTCTTCTGGATATACCGTTAAATCATCTTGCCTGGGAACATCCTCTGAAAAAAGAGAAACCCGAGTGGTTCCATAATATAGGAGATGTGAAAAACTGGGATGATCCCTATGAAGCAGAAAATGGTTCTATTTTCGGCCTTCCCGATCTTGCACAGGAAAAACCAGAAGTATATGAATATCTATTGAATGCAGCTAAATTCTGGATGGATAAAGGTATTGACGGTTTCCGTCTTGATGCTGTTAAAAATATACATTTCCCATTCTGGGCCAAGTTTGATCAGGAAGTACATCAATATGCAACAGAAAAGCTCGGTAAACCCGATTTCTATCTCATAGGAGAATGTTTTGACGGAAGAGTAGATAAGGTAAACGATTATCAGAGAGAAGACATGGATGGATTGTTTGCCTATCCTGAAAAATTTGTAACTCATGAAGTTATTGCCCATGACGGTAGCATGAAAAAACTGGCAGCAGTAGTTGATGAAGGTAACAAGAAATATCAGTCTCCTGAACTCATGGGAGGCTTTATAGATAACCATGATACGGAAAGATTTATAAGTGCCTGCGGCGGCAACAGAGATAAATTCAAACTTGCCCTTGATTTCCTATATACTGTAAACCGTATACCTACAATTTATTACGGAACTGAAGTAGGTATGGATGCTACTCCTCCTCCGGGCCAGGAAAATGTGGGATGGCCTGCTACTAGCAGAAAGGATATGGAGTGGGGAAAAGATCCTGATATGCTGAAACACTTCACGAAATTGAGCAGTCTGAGGAATAGTTCGGAAGCGTTAAAACATGGTGATTTCAAGGAAATGTGGGTAGATGATAAGGTGTATGCTTACGGAAGAAATCATCCACTTCAGGAAGGTATCGTGGTTTTAAATAACGGCTATGATGGACAGCAGAGAGATATTCCGTTAACACCTGAAAATCGCCTGATTAAAGACGGAATGGTACTTGTAGACAGTCTTACAGGGGAGAAAGTGACTGTTCAGAACGGTAAGATACATGTAAATGTACCTGCCAAGGGGGCAAGAATTTATTTCCCTGAATAAGTGACAGGGATTAATAGGATTAATTGGATTGCCGGGATTGACATTTTACGCAGGTAATATGTGAAGCCTGACGAACCAGTAAATATTAAGAACAAAGATTTGCAGATACTATCTGCAAATTTTTGTTTTTAGAGGATACTGTTATGTGACGGTAATTTTAAAATTAAAAGGATTAATGACCATACAGAGAGAATTAGGAAATTTGTTTTTTATTTTATAATCAGGAGGTTTTATGTAAATGTTTAAAAAAACTGCTTTTTTTCTTTTAATCTTTTTAACAGTCTTCCTCTTGCCTGTTATGGCAGAAGAAAAGGAGTGCACCATGAGTTTTATTCCTGAATGGTCCAAAACGGTTGTGTGGTATCAGATATTTCCCGAACGTTTCAGAAACGGCGATTCTTCCAATGATCCGAAAGTGGAAAATATAGAAGGTTCGTGGCCCCATGATCACATATCTTCCTGGCAGGTTCACCCATGGACTTCCGACTGGTACGAACTTCAGCCCTATGAAAAACAGAATAAAGGATTCTATATAATTACAGATAAGACTATTTCACGCCTCTCAGGGAAAATTGATACGGGAAAATTGAAATCTATAAAAAATACAAATTTTTCCCCTGTAACATTAAAAGATAAACTTTTAGAGAAAAATTTTAATGAGGCAGAGATTAAGTTAATATTCAATAATGCAGACCATGAGAAAACCATATGGTATGATATTCAGCGCCGCAGATACGGCGGAGATCTCCAGGGTATTTTAGATAAACTTGATTATCTCCAGAGTCTCGGAATAACTGCTATTTATCTTAATCCCATATTCGAATCTCCTTCTCTTCATAAATATGATGCCATAATGTACCATCATGTAGATGCAAATTTCGGCCCCGACCCTGTAAGAGACAGAGAACTTATAAAAAAAGAAGTGCCAGATGACCCGAATACATGGGTTATGACCTCTGCAGATAAACTCTTCCTGAAACTCGTAAAAGAAGTTCATAAGAGAAATATGAAAATTATCGTAGACGGAGTCTTCAATCATATAGGTATAAAGAATCCATTCTTTCAGGATGTTGTTAAAAACCAGCAGAATTCAACATATAAAAACTGGTTTACCGTTACGTCCTGGGCAGATCCTTCTAAAGATAAGGAATTTGCTTATAAAGGCTGGTTCGGCGTAAAAGAACTTCCAGAATGGGGAAGAACTGAGAATAATCTTCTCCCGGGACCTAAAAATTATATCTTTAATATTACGAAACGATGGATGGACCCTGACGGAGACGGAAATCCTTCCGATGGTATAGACGGATGGCGTCTGGATGTGGCCTTCTGTGTGCCCCATGGTTTCTGGAAAGACTGGAGCAAACATGTAAAATCCATTAATCCCGAAGCCTATATGACTGCAGAAATTATTGATACAGTAGAAGTAAACAAACCCTATCTGGAAGGTGACGAATTTACTGCTGTAATGAATTATAATTTTGCCTTCACCTCATCAGAATATTTCTTTGATGAGAAAAACAGAATTTCTGCTACCGAATTTGATACAAAACTGAGAGATTTGAGAGAAGCCTATAACAGTGAAGTAGCCTATGGCATGCAGAATCTTATAGACAGTCATGATACAGCAAGGCTTCAGACTATGATTGTAAACAGAGATGTCGTGTCTTACAGAAACTGGCCTCAATACTGTGAGAATGCAAAGGGAAGCAATCCTCTCTATAATACGGGAAAACCTTCTGAAGAAGAATTAAAATCTCAGAACATATTTGCTATTTTTCAGATGACCTATCTGGGAGCACCTATGGTTTATTACGGAGACGAAGTGGGTATGTGGGGAGCAACTGACCCGTGCTGCAGGAAACCCATGATATGGGATGATCTTAAATATGCCGATGAAGTTTATCTTCCCGATGGTTCGAGAAGGTTGAAACCTGACAGGGTGGACGTAAATTATGATCTTTTAGACCACTATAAAAAATTGATAGCTATAAGAAACTCCCATAAAGCCCTTCAGCTTGGAGATTTTAATACTCTGTTTATAGATGATAAAAATGAGCTTTATGCTTTTTCAAGGAAATACGGAGATGAATATATAGTAGTAATACTTAATAACAGCAAAAAAGAAAAAAGAGCAAAATTTACTGTGGAAGCGCCCGGTACTTTTACTGATTTACTGAATGACGGGAGCGGTGCCGTTGTAAAGGAAGACAGAATTCTTTCTGTCTCGGTTAAACCTCAGTGGGGAAGAATCCTGGTAATTGAAAGTAAATAATTTTTTTCTGTAAACTGAAAAAATCCTCCTCTAAGAAGGAGGATTTTTTTATGACAGACCTGTCAGCGAATAAACCCTCAATTGTGGATAGGAATATGAGGATTATTATCAATTCTATGATAGAAATATTTTTTCTCATGTCTTTCTCCATTCCGGCAATAAATTTTTCTATTTATATTATTCCACTTTTTTGAAAAATTTTGCTTGTTCGACAAATTTTTTAAATTCTTCTTTCAGTCTGGTGATATAAGAGCTTATTTTATTTATATCCTCTTGTTTCCCGGCTTTCTCAATCTCATAGGCTGTCTGACTCAGGAGAGGAGCATTTATATTACTGCATATACCTTTAAGTTTATGTGCTGTAAATAATATCTGTTCAATATTATTTTCTTTTAATAGATTTTTTAATTCTTCTATCTGCTGTGGAACAGACTCTAAAGCATCATCTATAAGTTCTTTACACAGTTCTTCATCACCAATCCGTGAAAGAAATTTATCCCTGTCAAATATTTCTTTATTTTCTGTTATGGATTTTTCTGATATTACTGCATCTGTTTTTTCTATTACTTCCAGTGCAATATGTTCTTTTATGGCAATAAGTAATTGTTCCGGATCTACAGGCTTGGTTACATAACCATTCATACCTGCTTCAAGGCATTTTTCTCTGTCCCCTTTCATGGCATGGGCAGTCATACCTATGATGGGGATATGATGGTTTTTGACATCAGACTCATGATCTCTTATTATTCTGGTAGCCTTCAATCCGTCCATGACAGGCATTTGAATATCCATTAATACGAGATCATAAGGAATAGTCCTGAGAGCTATTACAGCCTCCTGACCGTTTGCCGTTGCATCTCCTCTGAGGCCGAATTTATGTAAAAAATGAAGAGCCACTTTCTGATTGATTTGATTATCTTCTACAACAAGGATTCTTGCTTTATGTTTGCTATCTTTCAGAACTATATTCTGACTAATGACTTCTTTTACACATTCCTCTCCTTTTTTCTCTCCCAGGATTGATAGGAGACAATCATAAAGGTGCACTCGTTTGACAGGTTTGGAAAGATAAGCGTCAAAACCTATTTTTTTCATGTGTTCTTTATCTCCGTATTTGCCTACAGAGGTAAGCATAATCAGAATGATATTACCCAGACAGGTAGACTGTTTAATCTGTTTACCAAGGGTTTCTCCGTCCATTTCAGGCATAGCCATATCCAGCAGAGCAATTTCAAAAGGCTTTTTTTCTGCAGAAGCCTGATATAATTTTCCGAGAGCTTCTACACCTCCGGAAGCTTCTTCCGATGTTCCTCCCCAGGATTTTATATATTCTTTCAACACAGTCCTGTTTGTTTTATTGTCATCTACTATTAATATACGTTTATCCTTTATATCTTCAGGAAGTATATATATTGTTTTTTCTTTTTCCTGCTGTTTTTCAAATATAACAGTAAACCAGAATGTGCTTCCATGTCCTTCTTTACTTGTTACTCCGATTTTACCGCCCATCATTTCCGCAAGCTGTTTTGATATAACCAGACCGAGTCCTGTACCTCCGTAATTTCTTGTTGTTGAAGTGTCTACCTGTGAGAAGGATTTAAAGAGTTTTTCCATACGATCTTCCGGTATTCCGATCCCTGTATCGGTAATTTCAAAGTAAATTTCAGAATATTTTTCCCTGTCTTCTTTCAGAGTAATCCTGAGGTTGACTTCTCCTTTTTTAGTAAATTTAATTGAATTATTTATGAGATTAATTAAAATCTGACGGAGTCTTCCCGGATCACCGCGAAAAAGGGAAGACAATTCATAACTGATATGGTAACTCAGCTCAAGTTCTTTATCATGAGCTTTTATGGCCAGTATATCCATGAGATCTTCAATGGTTTCTCTCAGATCAAAATCAACTATTTCCAGTTCCAGTTTCCCTGCTTCAATCTTTGAAAAATCCAGTATGTCATTGATTACTCCTAAAAGATTATCCGCACATTTACTGATAGTATCCACGTATTCTCTTTGTTCTGCCGTAAGATCAGTATCCAGAAGGATGGTAGTCATACCTGTTACGCCATTCATAGGTGTCCTTATTTCATGGCTCATATTGGCCAGAAATTCGCTTTTTGCTTTGTTGGCAGCTTCAGCCGCTTCTTTCTCCACCTTTAACCTGTTTGCTATTTCCAGTTTCTCCATAAAATTATTAAAGTAATCGGATAACTGACCTATTTCATCATCCGAATTTTTTTCCATACGAACTGTCATATCTCCCCCGGCGGCAATTTTAAATTTTTTCATAAGATTCTGAAGAGGCAAAACTATAGAAGAGCTTATCTTCATGGTTAAAATAAACATCACAAAAAGTGTTAATAAAACTGTTACTATAATAACATTTCGTATGTATACGAGAGGATAGTAGAATTCTTCGAAATAACTTGAAGATGCCACGATCCAGTCCAATTCAGGAATATAATCAAATACTACCAGTTTTTCTCTTGGTGTTTCTTCGCCGGGATTTTTCCAGGGGTAAATAATGTGTCCCTTTTTTTTATTACAGAGTTCCTGAATGAACTTATGTCCCTGTGTATCTTCCTGGTTAAATATATTGGTGCCCTGTAGTTTGGGATGAATAACTAAATTTCCTGTGCTGTCTACTACATAAGCATAACCTGTTTTCCCAAGACGAATGGATTTAATATTTTCTTCGAAAACGTTTACATTTATAAGGTCACTGAACTCTTCTCTATAAGAAGATACGGAAATAATCCAGTCCCATGGTTTGAAATAAGTCATATAAAGTGCTTTAGGTCTTGCTTTTGTTTCCCCGGGGTTACTCCAGTCATATTCAATATAACCTTCTTTTTTTTCCATCTGTTTTTTCGCAAAATCATAATTTGATATGTTAACATTTATAAGAGGCTTTTTAGGATGTATTACAAGGATTCCTTTGCTGTTTAAACAATATATGTAACCTGTTTTCCCGATAGTCTGACCGAGCAGGACTGATGTAGCCTGTTTTTTTGCTTCTTCTTCCGAAATTAAACCCAGTTTAAATTGATTATAAAAGTATTCTACAGTTACTTTATTGCATTCGGCTACAGAGCGAAGGTGGGTTTTTATTGAAACTGTTGCGGCAGTTTTTACCATATTCAGTATCATATCTGTTGTATTTCTTAATTCATTTGTTATATTCTCTTCCAGTGATTTCCTGATCATGGAATATATAAAAAAATTCGCCAGAATAAGTGTGGTAAGAAATATAGTGGAATAAGTAAGGATTAATTTGGAAGATAACGGAAGGTTACTAAATTTTTTTAACATCTCAAATCTCACCTTTCAGATAAGCTCTCATTACATCACCTGCAACAGGTGCAGCAGCTTCTCCTCCTGTGCCTCCTTCTTCTACAATAACAGCCACTGCAATCTTCGGATTGTCTGCCGGTGCAAAACCTGTAAACCATGCATTATTTTCTCCTCCCGGATGTTCAGCAGTGCCTGTTTTGCCTGCCACTCTCATACCTTCTATAGATGCTCTGTAACCTGTCCCTTCATTTACAACAGCTTCCATCATTGATGATACAAGGCCGGCAGTCTCCGGAGATATACAATCTGCCATAACGTGACTGGATTTTTTTTCTATTAATCTGTTTTTTGAATCCCTTATTTCTTTTATAATTACAGGATTCATGATTTTTCCCCTGTTTGCAACAGCAGAAGCAATAAGACATGCTTCAAAGGGGGTAATGGCGAGTTCACCCTGCCCGAAAGATGTCTGTGCAATAAGAGTGTTGCTGAATAGATTTTTTTCAGTGAGTGTGGAATGCAACACAGGGAGTTTTATATTGTAATCATTGCCCAGAAAATCATCGAAATATTTGAGGAGATTTTTTTTCCCCAGTTTTAATCCTATAGAGGAAAAAGCTACGTTGCACGAATTGGCAAGAGCCTGACTTAGACTCTGGTGGCCATGGGTATGGCTGCAGTAGAATCTGTGTCCGTCTATGTCTGTATAGCCGGGGCAGTCAAAGGTATCGCTTTCTTTTACCGCTCCTTCCTGAAGGGCTGCACAGAGTACGAGAACTTTAAAGATTGAGCCGGGAGCATAACGTCCCTGGACAGTCCTGTCTAAAAGTGGATAATCAGAATCTTTTTGATAAACCTTCCAGTTTTTCTCCAGATTATTATTATCAAAGCCGGGCTTTGAGACCATAACAAGTATTTCACCTGTCTGCGGCTTCATTGCCACCACAGCACCTCTGTTATTACCGAGTGAATCATAAGCCACTTTCGTGAGATTACTGTCTATTGTAAGGTATATGTTATATCCTTTCGGATGTCCTTCATTCCACCTTTCTTTAAAACCTTCTATGGAAAATGGGAAGGCATGGCTTCGTAATATATCGTCACATGAGTCTTCGAGTCCTGTTTTTCCCAGCATCGGGTCAAGATAGCCCGTAATATGAGATGTAAGTTCTCCGTCGGGATACACTCTTTTTTTCTTCTCACTTTTTGCCAGTAATGTGCCGTCTCTTGACAGAATCTTTCCTCTTAAATTTAACTTTTCTCTGTTTCTGGGATTCTGTGTCATAGATGTGAGATCTTTCTCTCTCCATACAGCCCAGTAAGAATTCATTACAATGAGAGATAGAAAGAATATTATGAAAATTCTGGATAATATTATCAGGTTGTTGTTAACATTCATAATTATTTACGTAACGCGTGACGCGTGACGCGTTACGCGTAGTTCTCCTGTTTACTATTCGTTGAATCTTAGTACCCGCTAACTGTTGTCATTCCCGATGTGATTTCGTCTCCTCCCGTCACGTGTTACGCGTTACGCGTCACGACTATAACCAGAGGAATATTTACCGTTATAAGCACTTAGAGCCTATCCGAAAAGTCATCCAATACCTTCCGGTGTGTGAGTCTCTTCCGAAAAATCTATAATCCTCTTGCAAAAAAAAACTCTTATTGCAGACTGCTACGATATTACATTTGTTTAATTTATAAATTACTGTTAATACGGTATATATTTTTCTCCAGAGCCTCACCCACCGGAAGGGTATAGAATAAATATTACTTTTCGGATAGGTTCTTAGTACCTCTAACTGTTGTCATTCCCGATGTGATTTCGTCTCCTCCCGTCACGTGTTACGCGTTACGCGTCACGTAACTAAGTATAATCATATTTTGAAGTTTCTCTCAGACCGAGTAATATGCCGAGAGCAATAAAATTTGACAGTAACGAACTTCCTCCGTAACTTATAAAAGGAAGGGTTATGCCTGTCATAGGGATGAGCTTGATTACTCCTCCTACTATGACCCAGGTCTGTACCGTAAAAACAGCCGTTATACCTGTTATAAGAATTTTACGAAACATATTTTTTGACTTCATGGCCATTGTGATAGAGCGGCCTATAAGAATCATATAACATATCAATACTGCCGTGCTTCCAAGGAGGCCCAGTTCTTCTCCTATGGCGGAAAATATAAAATCCGTTTCGACTGCAGGAATCCATGTCGGTTCTCCGAGACCGGGACCTTTACCCCATATACCTCCGGAACCTATTGCCATAAGCCCCTGTGTTATCTGGTACCCTCTGTTTTCCATATCAATCCATGGATTCAACCATGAAGATACTCTTATCTGGAAATGAGTAAATTTACAGTAACATCCATAGGCTCCTAAAAGAAACATGATCATTCCGGCAAGACAGTAATCACCTCTTCCTGTGGCTGTATAGAACATAGTTATAAATATACCGAATAACAGGAGAGCCATGCCGAGATCCCTCTGGAATATGAGTATGAGAAGGGACAGAGTCCAGATTATTATGAGGGGGATGAAATAACGTATATTTATTCTCCACCATCCCGGCACATTACTTTTTGCTACAAGTAATTTTTGATGGGCACTTAAATAATTTGCAAGAAACAGTACAAGCATGAATTTTACAATTTCTACAGGTTGAAAATTAATTGCTCCCAGTTTAATCCATAGTTTCGCTCCGTTTACTTCTGTTCCGAACATGATTGTTATTATGAGAAGAAATATGCCTGTTAAAGCCCAGAGATAGGTATATTTTTCAAGAAAATTATATTTCCTTAACACAATAACCGTAATCCACATAGAGACAATACTTACTGTCATCCAGATAAACTGTTTTAATGCAAGTGATGGTTCGATACGATATATGAGAATCAATCCCAGGCCTGATATAAAGGTAATAAGGGGCAGAATTATTTCATCTGTGTCAGGTCGAACAAAACAGAGGATAATATGAGTAATAATGAACATTAAAGCTATTATTAAAGGATATCTGATGAAAAATTCCGTTCCGGGAGGAATGGCTTTAAATACAAGATAAAATCCGAAGGCAACTGTTATGATTGCCAGAAATATAAGAAATCTTTCTGTCTGTCTTATTTTTAGATATTTAAACATTTTTATTTGTGAGGCGTAGCTCCTGATAATGCTCCAGCTGAATTATCCCTTCAAATATTCAAAAACTACTGAACCGCCTATGTCTATTCTGTCATTATCTTTTAAAACCATCGGCATTTTAAGAGGGTTTTCATTTAATAATGTTCCGTTTGTACTTCCAAGATCTTCTATCCATATTTCTTTATTTCGGGAATAAATAATTACATGGTTATGTGATATGTATTCATTGTTAATAACGAGATTATTGTTGTTTTTTTTCCCTATCTGAAAAGGAGTGATAATATGTATTTTTTCTCCTTCAGAAAGACCTTTGTAGTTACTTTTTATGACAGAAAGCCATCCTGAAGATTTATCCTGTCCCGCCAGGGATATATCCTTCATTATTGTTACCGTTACTCTGTAAAGAAATATATATATCAAAATAAGAAAAACATATCTTAAAAGTTCAAGCAAAAATAGATTCATATTCAGTCCTGTTCTGATACGCATCACTCATTACGCATTACGCATCACGCATTACGCATTACGATTTAATTTCTATTACCGTATCACCGAGAGATATAAAATCTCCTTTTTTCAGCTGTGTTTTTTCTTTTATAATTTTTCCATTCACATAAGTTCCGTTTGTGCTTTCCAGATCTTCAATCATTATAAAGCTTCCCTCTATGTGAATTGCACCATGGGTTCGTGAAATATCTGAGCCGGAAATTTTTATCTGATGTTCCTCTTTCCGCCCTATTATATTTACTCCTTCTATAAGAGGGAAAGTTTTACCCTTTTCCGGCCCTTCTTTTATCTCTGCCCATATTGATGAAAGAACAGGCATTTTTCTTACGGCAGTTTTTTCCAGTTCCGGTTCCGGCAATTTTCCTTTTTTTACCTGACTTTTTACCTCGAATTTTCCCTGTTCCATAGTTTCATCTGATTGCAAATCTATAACAAGTTCTCCCATAATGGAGAGCTCTTCTTTTTTTATATAATCCATGATATATTCTTTTATTTCCGGTACGATTGCCTCTTCATATATGAGAAGTTCTTTCTGATCTTCAGGGTTAAGGATTATCTCATATATATTCGGAACATAGGTCTGAGAGACGCTTACCTTCTGATTTCTCTTCAGTTCCTGTACAGCTTTCCTCGCAATTTCAACAGGGTGTATCTTACCCCCTGAAAATACCCCTCCTATTTTATCCATTATATTTTCCATTATATTTTCCAGTTTATCTGTAATTCCCATGTTTTATATTCACCTCTATAATCGTGACGCGTAACGCGTAACGCATAACGCGAATGGTAATCCTGCTCACTCTTCACTTTTCACTCTTCACTACTCCCAGTTATCCCACATATGCATAAATCTTGCTATGATTAATTTCTGAATATCCCCGGTACCGAGCCCGAGGACTGAGCCCATTGTGTCTATAGTATATTTATTTACAGGGTGATCCAGAAGAATCGATCTGGCTCCGAGGATTTCTGCAGACCAACCTGTTATGGATTTTGCAGTTTCAATGGTAAAGTATTTGGCTATTGAGGAATTGAGCACGTATTTCTGTCCCGTATCTCTCATCCATGCTGCTTTTTTTATCAACAACCTGGCAGCTTCCAGTTTTGTAAGATGTTCTGCAAATTCAAATGATTTTGCCTGATGTTCGAATATGGGAGAACCGAATACTTTTCTTTCACAGGCATGGCTCAGTGCAAGCTTATAGGCGCCGAGAGCTGTGCCAAGGTTCAGTGCTGACATTGATATACGCGCAGAATTAAAGGCTTTCATCATAATTTGAAACCCGTTATTCATATTTCCGAGAATATTCTCTTCTGGAACAAAACAATCGTTAAAGGTAAGTTTTGCCAGATTTGACGGCGCCCATATTGATTTCTTCAGAAGAGTTCTTTTTATCTCTGTATTTCTTTCATCCAGAACAAAGAGAGACATACTGTTCTTTTTTTCAAGGGCTTCGCGATCTGTTATTGCAGAAACAATAATTATATTTGCATTGACTCCGTTTGTTACATACATTTTTTCTCCGGAAAGAATAAATCCTCCTTTAACCCTTTTTGCCTGCATTTTAATTGAAGAAACATCACTGCCTGTATTCTGTTCCGTATTTGCAAAACAGACAAATTTTTGCCCGTAAATACCGGGAACCATAAATTCCTGCTTCTGCCAGATATTGCCCCATCTGTAGAGAATATAAAGTCCTATCTGGGCATGGCATAATAAGGCCATGGCTAAACCCGGTGATATTTCAGAAAGTTTTTCATATAAAATTATGCTGTTGGCCATAGGCTCCTGTTCCATTTTATGTCCTGTTTCATAAAAGCCCATAAGCCCCTCTGAGTAAATATCTTTTAAAATAGAAAGAGGGAAATTTTCATTCCTGTACCATGTAGAGATATTATGTTTTATTCTGTCACTAATAAATTGTTTTACCTTTAATATATATTCTTCTTCTTTTATACTTGTGCTGAAATCCATAAATATCCTTTCTTTTCAGTGAATAGTGAGTAGTGAATGGTAAGTAATGTCTTATTCTATTCACTGTTCACTTTTCACTCTGAATATTCTATAATAAATTTCTTTTTCCATTGTATATAAAATCACCTGTCATTTTTAAAGGAAATCTGTATTTTTAGAATATTGTTGAAGATATTATAGTAGAAATGAATATTTAAATCAATCATATTTATTTTTCCCTCTGTTTATGGTAAAATAACAGCAGGGAAAGGAGTTGATTTACATTTGATTAGAAATTTTGTTCTTATGGTTATCGGTATAATTTTTGTGATAAAAGGAATCCTCTATGTAGCATTTCCATGGAAAATGAAAGACTGGATGGAACTTTTTATAGAGAAAAGTGATAATCTTTTCAGAATCTGGGGTGCTGTCCTTTTACTGGCAGGACTTCTCTGTATAGGACTCAGGTTTCTGGCAGGACTGCTACCAATATTTTAAAAGCGAGTCGTGAGTAAAATTTTTTACTCTTTTACTCACGACTCATATATTTACATGAAAAATTCCAGTTTATTACAGACCTCACATAAGCCCATTTTTGAAGCTTTTTCATAGAAAAATAGAAGGGCTTTTCTTTTTTCTTCCGTAAAATTATATCCCAGGTGTCTGAAATAATCTTTATAGGTGCACTCAGGTTCAGGACATATTGATTTTGCAAATTCTATAATGCCTTCCTTGTTATGGAGGCCGTATTCATAGGATTCAGAAAGAAGTTTTTCTACTTCTCTTACCGATTGAGGGTATTGGTTTGCAAAATCTTTTCTTGCTGCCCATACTGCAAATACTACAGGCATATCTGTATTCTTTTTCCACAGATCGCCAAGGTCGAAAGAGTAGGGATAATCAGGATTGGCAAAATTCAGAGCATCATCTCCTATTAAAAGAGCTCCGGCTACCGATTCTTCTGTTAGAGTAGTCTTTTTCAGTTCTGTATATACAGGTTTTATCTTATAATAATCTGAAAAGAGGATTTTAAGAAGAGCTCTTGATGTCTCACTGGCAGGCGTAAGACCTATAGTTTTGTCATTCAGTTCTTCTATGGGATATTTGCTTACAAGTAATACGCTTTTTACGTAACCTGTTGAATTTATGCAAAAATTATTTAATAGATAATAATCTGTCTGATGTCTGGCATATTCTATAGAAGAAACAGGGCTTATATGAAGTTCTCCTCCCTGTAACATTCTATTAAGTTTTCCCGGTATCTCTCTGATAATCTGTCCTTCAAATTTGACCCTCCCTGTAAGAAGTCCGTAATAGACAGGGACAGTATTTGTATAATTAATAAAGCCGAGCTTTATATGTTTCATAAATGATTCTCCTGACTGTAGAAGTTTTTTATCTCAGTACCGTTCCAGATAAGTTTATATGAAAATGATGAAGTTTTATGCTCCACTGTCTATTCATTTTCATATTTGGTTGTGACCGATACGGCCATGCCTGTTAGTGACCATTCACTACTCACTTTTCACTTTTCACTACTCACTGCTCACTACTTATGTTATAATTATAACATAAAAAAATATTAAGGAGTGTGTTTTTTGATGGAACTTTTTGAAGCTATAAGAAAAAGAAGAAGTATAAGGCAGTTTACATCAGAATATGTACCCGATGATTATGTAAATAAGATTCTTGAATCGGCAACTTTTGCTCCTTCTGCCGGCAATTTACAGAGTTGCCACTTTATAGTTGTGAGGAATAAAAAGTTAATAGAGAATCTTGCTGTGGCAGCGTGGGATCAGGAATGTGTCAGGAATGCATCTTTACTTATAGTTGTTTGCTGTGATACAGGACAGATTGCTTCATATGGAAAAAGAGGAACAGAATTATTTACGCTACATGATACAGGCGCTGCCATAGAGAATATGCTTCTTGCCTCTACTGCTCTCGGTCTTGGTTCTGTATGGGTAGGTGCTTTTGATGAAGTAGAAGCGGCAGAATTGCTCGGATTGAACTGGAATGAATTCAGACCTGTAGCCATTATTCCCACAGGGTTTCCGGCAGAAGAACCATCTATGCCTTCAAGAAGAGCTTTAAGTGAGACAGTAGAATACAGATTATAATAATTTTGCTCTCCATGCAGGCCAGAAGATGCAGAATGCTTTCCCTACAATATTTTTTCTGGGAAGAAATCCCCATACATGGCTGTCTTCACTGTTATTTCTGTTATCACCCATCATAAAATAGCTATCTTCAGGTATTTTTACAGGACCGTAATTATACCAGGGCTTCTGGTCATCAGGTATGTAATCTTCTTTAAGCGGCTGTCCGTTTATTAATACAGTGCCGTCTTTTACTTCTATTGTTTCACCGGAAAGGCCTACAAGCCTTTTAACATAGTCAGGGCTATTTTCTTTGTGTGGCGGGCGAAATACTATTATATCTCCTCTCTGAGGAGCACTGAACCTGTAGATGAATTTATTTACCAGTATGTAGTCTACAGGAACAAAGGTAGGTTTCATAGAACCTGAAGGTATATAGGACGTTCTTACAATATAGGTTATTAAAAACAGTGCTATGAGAGCAGATGTAATTATGGAATCAAGATATTCTTTTGTAAGATCTTTCCATTTTTTTGCAATCTTCGAAGGGTTTATAAGAACTCTTGCAATGATCAGTACGGCTATTAATACCTCTAAATCTATAATACGCAATGTTTTCTCTCCTTTTATGTACCGAATTTTTATTATGTTACACACTTACAATAATCATGACGGGTAACGGGTAACATATGGTGTCGTGATGCGTAATGCGTGATGCGTAATGCGTATTTTCACCGGATACCGGGCGAACACAGTCGCCCCTGCTAATCACTTTTCACTTTTTACTCTTCACTCTTCACGACTCACTACGTTAAAATTCTATCATTATATCATTAAATATTTATTAGTCAATGATTAGTAATTTTTAATATGCCGGAAATTATTCTACACCTGTTGTTATTGATTGTAACCGGTTAGTTCAACATATCCGTTACCTGAAATATTTTTTTCTTTACATGTTCCTTTAATCTTTACGGCTCCTTCCCAGTATCTTACTGTAAGATTCAGTTCCTGGTCAGGCAAATATGGTATAATATGAAGTTTCATTTTTTCTTCAGGAATTGTTAAATACCATTCAGACGGATATATTGCTTTACCATCGGAACTTTTCCAGTAATCAATTACCTCTAATTTTACATCATTCAGTGAGAGATATTTACCTGTACCATCGTTATTTATAAGAGTCCCGTTACTTAGATCTTCTATAGTTCCGTCTTTTTTTCTCATCTGATAGTACATGACTTCTCTGCCGTCTGATAATTGAATGGCAAACCAGTCCCATCCGACCTGATTTTCTTCCAGAGAACTTGTGCTCCATTCTCTGTCCATCCAGCTCAGGCCATGTACATGAAAATTGTTATTGTCTATTTTTATAATTCCTTCTGTATTCAATCTTGTACAGGAGTAATAATATGATGCATTACCGGTAGAAGGGCCTTTCTGGCTTAAACCTTTATTCCCCTGAAGTATTACAGGTTTGTTTTCTGACATGGTAAGATTGATAGAAATATTTTTTTCTGAAGCACTTAAAGTCATAAGTGTATTTTTTCTTAATACAAACCAGTCTTCAAGCCATACTTTAAAAGTCTGTGCTCCTGCCAGTGAAAGTCCGTCACGGCTGAACCGGTCAAAAGCATAGAAGGATTTATTTTTTACATCACTTACGGCAAAATGGGCCATATATATATTTTTTGATGACCACAATGAAGTTCTCTTTAATGAGTTTGCTGAAAGAGCTGTTCTGAAAAAGGTAAGTTCATATCCGAAATGCCGTCCTTCTTTTGTATCTAAATTACCTGTAAAGTACCACCATTCTGTTTTAAATGTTTTATGAGGGCCATGATCTGAAGGAAAAGAAAAAATCCGCGGTTTTACAGCAAGCTCAAAACCCTCTGTACTATGGTCTTTCAATACATCAGATATGGATATGGATGTATTGAACTGTGCCGGCCCTTTACCGGGAATACAGGATGAATGGAATAATAATATGATGAGTGATATAATAACAAATTGTACTTTTATATGGGAAGCGTGATGGTTAACGGGTAATGGGTAATGCGAGAAGAGAGCTTTATTCTTAGTTTTAGCGAGACGGTCATGGTAGTTATTATAATGCAAATGCATAGTAATTATATCTCCACCTGTTATACATTACGAATTTATTACTATACTATATTTTTGCAGATTTCTTAAAAACATCTGTTATAAAATTATATCAGAAATTCATATATTTTTATAGTTACTTTATTTTCTATTTAAATCTGGTATAATTATAGTTAGTTTCATAACAATTCATAATTAATGAGTGAATAGTGAGTGGTGAATAGTGAGTGACATTGCCATCTACTCACTACTCACCACTTACTATTCACTTGACATTCTAATAAGTTATGGAATAAACTATATAATTGTAATAAATATATGGATGAATTTCGCGTAACGCGTCACGCTTTACGCGTTACGACTTATAATATGTCTTTAATCTGTGATAATTGTAAATATGAAAATAGAGAAATATCTAAATTCTGCAGTAAGTGTGGCAGACCTTTACAGAATAATCCTGTGACACCTCCTGTTTTGGGTACTCTGAAGGTTGATACTATTCTGGGGTGCCGCTATAAGGTTCTTTCGCTGATAAAGTCAGGAGGGATGGGATCTGTATATAAAACACTGGATGAAAAGTCACATTCTTTATGTGCAGTAAAAGAACTTCTTCCTCCGCCCAGTACGCCTGATGTACAGAAACAGGTTACTGAATGGTTTAAAAGAGAAGCTCTTATCCTGTCCGGACTGGAGCATCCCAGTATACCGAAGGTTTCCGATTATTTTGTTTATGGCGGCAGATATTATCTTGTAATGAATTTTATAGAAGGAGACGATCTTCTGAAAATACTCCTCAGGGACGGGAACCCCGGTCTTCCTGAGGATAGTGTTATAGAATGGGCCAGACAGATTCTTGAAGTACTCGATTACCTTCATAACCAGAATCCCCCTGTTATATACAGAGATTTGAAACCGGGTAATATTATGCTTCAGAAAGACGGTATGGTAAGACTGGTAGATTTTGGTATTGCGAGGACTCTGCAACATGACAGTGATGGACCGAAAACTGTAATAGGAACTGCCGGATACTCTCCTTTAGAACAATACAGAGGTCAACCTGAGAAGAGATCTGATATATTTTCTCTTGGTGCTACAATGCATCACCTCCTTACAGGTATAGAACCGGAAACGCTTCATTTTGAGCCATTGAGAGAGGCAAATCCTTCCATATCTCCACAGCTTGAGAAGGTTATTTTGAAGAGCCTTCAAAATAAAGTGGAAGACAGATACAGGGACGCCAGAGAAATGAAGAAAGCCCTGGATTTTAAAGAGAAGAATATTTCCAGCACTGTGAAGAACATTATTTCAGACTGGAGAAACAAAGATAACCATAAAGAAAGAATATATAGTAAAATATTGAGATATTTCAGAAAAAACAAATAATTTTTTTTAACTTATGTAGGCATGAGGTTTTTACTCCCGTTACGCGTTACGCGTTACGCGTCACGATATCATAACCTTTTCTATGATTTTTTTCAGTTCTTCTAACGTGTAAGGTTTTTGAATAAAACCTGCCAGTTTTTTTTCCGTAAAATGGTTTATGGCAGCCTGTTCATTGTATCCACTGGTAAGTATAACCTGTACATCAGGTTTAATATTTTTTAATTGTTTAAATACTTCCGAACCATCCATATATGGCATAGTCATATCCAGAAGAACAAGAGAAATGTTATCTTTATTTTTCTTAAATATATCAACAGTTTTTCTGCTGTCATTTTCTGTTAAAACATTAAAATCCAGTTTTTTAAACATTGCTTCTGCTACTGATAATACTGTTTGTTCATCATCTATAACCATAACAGTGTCTTTTATATGGCTATTTCTGTCTATGTCTGTGCAGGTAATTTCAAATTTTTCCGAAACAGGTAAGAAAACAGTAAAAGTTGAACCTGAGCCGGGTTTGCTTGATGCTGTTATCGTTCCATGATGGCCCCTTACTATACCCAGTACTGCAGCAAGTCCCAGACCTCTTCCTGTGAATTTTGTCGTAAAGAATGGATCGAATATTTTATTCTGAATTTCCTCTGTCATTCCACTGCCTGTATCTTTTATCTCCAGATATACATAGTCTTTTTTTTGTAAATTTTTAGCCATAATACCTGACACGTATATTCCGTTATAGTTTATTATGCCTGTACTTATTGTAATATCACCGTTGTTATCTCCTATGGCTTCAGAAGCATTCATAATCAGATTCATAATCACCTGCTGTATCTGTGCAATATCTCCTTCTATAACGGGAAGGTTTTCACGTAGATTATATGTTAATAAACATTTTTTTGAAACAGAAACTTCCACCAGTTTAAACATATTTTTTACGACTTCAGAGAGATTGAATGGTCTGATAAGAAATTTTCCCATACCTGAATAAGCAAGCATTTGTTTTGTAAGTTCAGCAGCACGGCGGGATGATATGACAAGTTGCTGAATATATTCTTTTGCAGGAGAATCTTTTGCTGTTTCCATAAGGGCCAGATCTGCATATCCAAGTATTCCTGTGAGGATATTGTTGAAATCATGAGCTATACCTCCTGCCAGTATACCAAGACTTTCAAGCTTTTGAGCCTGCAGTAATTGTACTTCCAGTTTTCTTTTTTCTTCTTCCGATTTTTTCTGTTCCGTAATATCTACGACAATACCCCTGAGACCTGCAGGTCTGCCATTTATTATGATTGGAGAAGAATATGATATAACCGGAAATCTTGTACCGTCTTTTCTCTGAACTGTATATTCACATCCGCTCTGTCTGCCTGCTGTCAGTACTTCTTTTATATTATTCATTGCTTTTTCCCTGTCTTCCGGTACAATTATTTCAAGGACATTAAGTCCTTTTTTTACATCTTCCGGAGAATAACCTGTAGCTTCATAGGCATAACGGTTTACAAAGATAAAATTTCCTTTGAGATCAAGTTCAAAAACTGTCTGAGGCAGTAAATCAGTCAGTTCTCTGTATCTCTGTTCACTTTCCATAAGTGCTTTTTCTGAATTTTTTCTGTCTGTAATATTACGGGCTATACCCAGGTATCCGGAATAATGTTCTTCCGTATCAAACATGGGTACTCCGCTTGTCTCTATAATAACTTCATGACCATTTTTATGTAATGTTATATTCTCAATATTTTTAAAAGATTTTTTTGCTTCTACTATAGGGGTAAATATTTCCTGTATTCTCTTTGCTTCTTCTTCCGATCTGTGTGACAGAGGAGTTGTGCCCAGTATTTCCTCTTCATTATAACCGAGCAGGTCAGTTATATTTGGACTTATATAGGTATATTTATTTTTTTCATTTATCTCCCATATACAATCACTGGTAGATTCTACGAGATAATGAAAACGATCCCTGCTTTCTTTGAGGTTTTTTTCCGCTTTAATCTGTCTTAAATAGCTGAGTCCTCTGTCTATAATAAAATTTATCAATGCCATGTGATATTCCATTATATTTTTTACTTTTTCTTTTGTAAAACAGGGTATTTTTTTCAGATCTGCCATATATTCGTCATGAGGGAAATTAAATTTTTTTGCCCTGGAACTGAAGAAATCTATGTCACGTTCTTCACCTTCATAAAAAAATTGTCCCAGAGAAATAGTAGCCAGGTGTTTTCCCGTAATTATAACAGGTAATGCCACATTCCACAGACCGTTCTGACATTTATATTCCATAGGTTTGTTTTCCTGCAGATATGCTTTTATATTATTATGGGTTTCCCGGCATTCTTTAGAGGAAATAGGATTGGCAAGATGGAATTTTTTACATATATCCTGACATCCTGTGGTAATAATAATATTACCGTCTTTATCGATAATAGATATAGAAACATCTGAGACTTTATTGAAAAGTTCTATTAAATTTTTAAGTTTCGCCAGGTCGATAAGATCCGATAATTTATATTCCATAATTACTTACCACTCTTCTTGGTATAAACCCGCTTTTCCTGATGATATGTTCAAAATCTTCGTTCTTCATAATCTCTCTGGTTTGTCCGCCGGCAGATTTAACAATTTGTTCCTCTATTGATGTGCTTCCCAGATCATCGGCACCCATATGAAGAGCTATTTCTATAAATTCCTGCCCCATATACATCCAGAGTGCTTTTATATGGTCAAAATTATCCAGCATAAGACGGGAAACAGCTATTACTTTCAGTATGTCATAAATATCTGTTTTTTCTTTTACCATATGTTCAAGCTCTGTATTATAAGGATGAAATGTGAGAGGAACAAAAGCCATAAATCCTCCTGTGTTATCCTGAAGTTCTCTTAATTTCACCATATGGTCTATTCTGTCGCCATATGATTCAACATGGCCGTATAACATGGTGGCATTGGTCCGTATCCCTTCTTTATGTGCTTTTTCTGATACTTCGAGCCATCTGGTACCTGAAATTTTTTCAGGAGTTATAATTTTTCTTATTTCATCATTGAATATTTCTGCTCCTCCACCGGGGATGGAACCCAGTCCTACTTTTTTCAGTCTCTTAAATACATAGTCTAAAGAAATTCCTTCTTTTCTGGATATATAGTCATATTCTACACATGTAAGGGCCTGTATGTGAAAATTTTCATTTATTTTCTTTATGCCGAAAAATATGTCTTCAAGATATGTGAGATTTATATACCTGTTTACTCCTCCGACTATATGTATTTCTTCTACACCTGAGTCTTTGTATTTTTTTACTTTTTTTAAGATGTCATCGACTGTCATAATATAGGCACCTTCTTCTCCCTCATCTTTCGAAAATGCACATATGGGACATTTTTTTTCACAGATATTTGTATGGTTTATATTCAGATTGTTTCCGTAAAAAGCAAAATCTCCAACCTTTTTTCTTCTTACGTAATCTGCAAGAAGGCCCGTTTCAAATATATTTTCATACTGAAACAGAAAAATCCCCTCTTCTTCCGTAAGCCTTTCTTCCGAGAGGATTTTTTGTGCGATCTCTTTCATTTTTGGGTCTGAAAGGTAATCTATAAGCTCATTATGTTTTATAATCTTCATGTTTACCTATACATAAATAAAATATACACATTTATTTTACCATGTATTTACCTGTTTTAGACGTAATATTTATAAAAAACATTTTTTTTGAAATTGTATACTATATCTTTTACTTTTCACGAGAATTTTTACAAATGGTCTGACTTGTATTCGACTCTGATAAGTATATGCAAAACACCTTGCACTCTCTAATATTTTTCCATTAATAATTCCACTTCATCGGCCAGTTCGTATCGTGACATATTTTCCCATTCACTTCTTCTGACTGCAAGATAGGCACCTGAAAGCTCTGCTCCCAGGGCATTCAGAAGGATCCTATTGGCTGTAAGATATTCCAGGGAAGAGCCAAGATCTGCAGGAAGTTTATCTATTCCGGCTGCTTTTCTTTCTTCTTCTGAGAGATTGCCCGGATCTACATTTACAGGTGGAGGTATTTCCATTTTCTGTTTTATACCGTCAATGCCTGCTGCAATAATAGCTCCCAGGGCAAGATAGGGATTTGCTGTGGCATCCGATGGTTTGAATTCAAACTGTTTGCATGAATTTGTTTCCCCGTCTGTTATAACTCTTACTGCAGCTTCACGGTTATCCACGCCCCAGCATCGGAAAGCTCCGCTCCAGTAATGAGGTTTTATTCGTCTGTACGAATTTGTAGAAGGTGTCGTTATTGCCATAAGGGCCGGCATATGATGGAGCAGTCCTGCAATAAAGGACTTTGCTGTTTTTGATAATCCACAGGATTCTCTGGAGTTAGGCACAAGGTTTTTATTATTTTTCCACAGGCTCAGATGTATGTGACATCCGCTTCCTGCTTTATCCAGAAAGATTTTTGGTAGAAAAGATGCTTTCAATCCGTGATGTGATGCAACGGCTCTCACTGTTTCCCGAAAAGCAATCTGATTGTCTGCTGCTTTTAACGGGTCTGTATATCTTGTTGTAATTTCCTGCTGACCGGGGCCTGATTCAGGATAGTACTGTTCTATAATCATACCCTGGGATATCAGGTTTTCCGCTATTTCATTTATAATATGCTGATGTATATCCATTGATTGTGTAGAGGCAAAAACTGTATAATCTGCAGGTATTATTTCATCAGTTCCTGTTTTTAAGAGATAAAATTCATTCTCAAATGATGTTTTAATCTCTATACCTTCTTTTTCTGCTTCGGCGATCATTTTTTTGAGAAAGAGACGGGAACAATAGGGCCAGTTTTTATCTTTTTGTTTCATATCGCTCATTACTCTTGCATGGGAAGGAGCATAGGGAAGGGTATTGAAACTTGACCAGTCAGGCACAAGCCTTACTTCACCGACAGGGCCAAGACCTGCCCCTGGAACCACTGCATCATACATTACAGGAATTGCCTGCTGTGCCGCAGAGATTCCCACGCCATGAGTCATATTCTCTTCCAGTGTATCTATATGTATTGCCTTCCCTCTGATTATATTGGCATTATCACACCAGAGTATACGAATAAATTTTATGCCCGATGATTTAAGAGATGTTATAAATGCTTTGTCCATAGTTTCTGTCTCCTTTAATTTTTCAATATAGAATATAGCTAGTTTCATAACAATCTATAATTACTGAGATGAGCATAAATAATACATAACTGCTCTCGTGACGCGTAACGCGTAACGCGTGACGGGAGGAAGCTCTTTATTATATGCTTATGCTCAGGTCAATAATGAAGAAGCGAAAAGTAATTAGTGAATAGTAAGAAATTTCTTTTCATTTTTCACTATTCACTTTTCACTCTAATTACTGAGGTGAGCATAAATAATAAATATCTGATCTCGTGACCCGTAACGCGTGACGCGTGACGGGAGGAAGACTGTTATTACATGCTTATGTTCAGGTCAGTAAATTCCACTGAGCTATAAAATAAACTATAATAATCCAAATATGTTTTAACATAATGTTAACAAAATCCTGCAGGATTTTTTATTTTTTTCTCCTGTGAGAACTGCAGGAAAATTTTTATAGTGTAGTTCATATTAGGGTCTGTGAAAAAATAACTCCATTATATTTACAGTCTATATCGTGACGCGTCACGCGTTACGCGTGACGCGAGGATAATAACCGTTCTGACAATTTGCAAGGGTTATTTCTTTACAGTCTCTTAGTACCGCTCCAAATAAGTTAGTACCCATATTAAAACCTGTCCCTGGCCGGACTC
>CAYSLJ010000058.1:0-38754 GCA_964431735.1 uncultured Synergistia bacterium
TATAACTCTCTTTTAATACGGCATATCTTTTCCTCCAGAGCCCGGCCAGGGACATGAGCGTGTTCCATATTTTTTAGACACCAATTTGCCTGTTGATACTTACTAGATGTTTTCGGTCATTCTTTTACCTGGAGTGGTAATTTGTGTATAAAAAACTAACTTGATAATAATTTACTATAATCAGGGATGACAATATCTTTCATAAATTCTGTAAGGTACTCCAGTACTCCTTCGACAGTCCGATCCATATCTACATTATCTATTACAGGAACTTCATAAGTTTTTGCCAGAGAAATTATATAATCCTGTAATTTTCTTATATGTTCAAAATTATCAAGATATTTCTTTGCCTGTCTTCTTACCAGCGTCTGATTTTCCCTGATTAAAAAGCGTTCTTTATGAAGTTCTCTGTCGTTTATTGAAATAATTACAAAAGCAATATTTGCTTTCTGGAAATATTCCTTTTTTATAAAACCGGGAACTATATGTATACCATCCATTACAAGACTTACATTTTCTTTTATAGCCCTTTCAAGGATAGCCATAATTCCTACCGATACCTTTGCCACCTGTTCGCGAAAAGCTATTACAAGAGGATCTACACCGTCCGGTATTGGATTGTCGAAAGCCTCCCATGCAGTAAAAGAAGATTGATGAACACATGGCATAAGCTCAATAGAGATCATAGAACGCATAATTTCTCTTATGGAATCAGTAGAAAGCACTGCAGTAAGGCCAAGTCTATGGGCAATTTCCACAGAAATTGTAGATTTACCTGCCCCTGTACCTCCGCCGAATAACAATATAAATGGTTTTGAAGGGTTTCTGACACTCCTCCTCCACAAAAGATACCTTTCTGCATATGCCTGCCCGCAGTGTTTTTTTACTATATTATATGTTATGGCTCTCAGTTCGTCATTTGTCAGATTATATTTTCCCTGATTAAAAAGATATGTTTCTATTCTTTTAGCTATATCATAGGACAGACTCGGATCAAGACCTGAAGCTTTAAGTGTTTGAGACATTATTCCTTTTGAATAGGGTGAAACAGATGTTCCCCTGATTACTCCTATTCTTATTGCACTTACTCTGAGATATCTATTTTTTGCGTCTTCTCCGAATTTCTTTAATACATAATCGGCAACCATAAACTTTAATTCATCAGAAGTAAGATTTTTCAATTTTCTGATTATAAGTTCATCCTGTATGAATGTAGCAATTTCATAAGATTCTTCCGTAGAAAGACCTGAATTCACAAGAGATTGAGTAAGAATCCCCCTGGAAAAAGGAAACTGATAATCTTCTTTGATTACATATGGTTTATCTACAACTTTTTTCATAAACTACTCCCGTGATTATGTCGGCCATGGCATGTCACATCTTCATATATGTCTTCAGGTAATCGATAGGTACCGATATGCAGTCTTTTTACATCATCTATATTACCGGCCCATGGCGATAAAACCTCGATAAAACCCTTTTCAGGGCGAAAATCTGTTATAATTCCGATAGAAAGACATTCATCATCGGTATTAAAAAATCCTGCAAGAAACATAAGAGGATCCAGAATATCTACATATGATACAGAATAGCGATTTTTTATTTCATATATATTTTTCAATTCACATAAATAAGAAAGTCCTATTGTAAGTCTGTCTCCTGTTTTCTCTCCCCATGAGACAGGAAAATCCAGGGTGGAAGAAAGCCATCGCAATTCATTGGAGTGTAACATAGTACCTCCGGGAATATAATTTAACCCGGAAATGGCTGCAGACTGTAAATTAATTCTAAATTTTTTTGAATATTTAAAATAAGCTAAAAATTTTCTTTTTCTCTCAGATGCCCTGAATTCGGCGCTTTTTTTCCTTACATTTCCATTTATTTCAATATGCCTCAGAAAAAATGAGGTATATCTGTAGGGATACAATACAGGCTCAAGTTCTTTTCCTCTGGAAAAGGCAAAAATGAAATCAGGATTGAGTAATTCTATTTTTGCCTGTTTTAAAGCCACAGCAGCAGAATCTATTACAAAACCTGTTGTATCGATTATTATTTTATCTGAAGAAAGGCTCATAGCATAATCCAGAATTTTTTTTGTGCCAATAACACAGGGAAGCAAATGCTTTACCGGTGATATAGCTCCTGCAAAATAAAGAGCTTTAACAGGAAGGTTTTCTATAGATTCTACTCTGTGAGCTACAGTGGCAAGACCTATGGTAGAAGGAGGACCTATAGTTGATTGTCCTATATCCGCATCAATTACAGAAACATTGAGATTTTGTTCAAAGAGATAATTTGCCATATATCTGACAAAAGTTGTTTTACCAGTATCTACATCACCTATTAATAAAGCCGTTTTTCCATGACCGGCAAATTCTTTAAAAATATCTTCCCATTCTTTCACATAAATCACCTGAAACTTTTATTAATTGCAAAAGCAATTGCTCCTGCACAAGATTTTAATTTAAAAAGATCTAAATGTCAATTCTACTTAGAGCCTATCCGAAAAGTCATCAAATACCTTCCGGTGTGTGAGGCTCTTCCGAAAAATCTATAATCCTCTTGCAAAAAAAATTCTTATTACAGACTGCTACGATATTACATTTGTTTAATTTATCAATTATACCTTGAAAAAGCAAAAACCTTTATAGAACAGCTTGATTATGTGTCTGCAGGCCAGTCCTATCAGGATATTATAACGGTAAATCCCGATGATGACAGAGGTTATTTCGGTATGGGTCAGATCCACAGTCTGAAAAAAAACGATAACCTTGCAATAAACTATTTCAATAAAGCAATAGAATGTAATCCTCTAAATACAGAAGCCATGTGTAATATAGCCTTTATTTATATAAATTCAAACGATTACACTCAGGCAAATAAACAGTCAATAATAGAATTTAGCTATTATATGTCACGGCCTTCCATATCTATGAGAGATAGTTCTTCCATAGAAAAAATTCTGTCTATATCCAGTATTATTACAAACTGTTCATCTTTTTTCCCCATACCTTTTATAAATTCTGTCTTAAGTTTCGTACCTATTCTTGGAGGAAGCTCAATCTGAGAAGGTTCCATATTAAAAACTTCCTGAACTGCATCTACGAGAGCACCAAGTGCAATAGTTTCACCTTCAAGTAAAACCTCCACTATTACAATACAGGTATTTACCGTATTATCCCCTTTTGCCATATCAAACTTCAATCTCATATCTACTACAGGTACAACGCTTCCTCTGAGATTAATAACTCCCAGAATAAAATCAGGCATACGGGGAACATGGGTGATCCTTGTATAATCAAGGACTTCTCTCACTTTTGCTATATCCAGAGCAAACAGTTCTCCACCAAGAGTAAAAGACAGATACTGAGATTTTTCGAGAACTTCTTCCATTGTTAACAAACTCCTTTCTCTTCTGTTAATTCATCAACATGGGCACAGGCAACTAATTGAGGTAAATCAAGAATGAGGGCCACAGAACCATCACCCAGAATAGTTGCTCCTGACAGACCCTTTACATCTCGAAAAATTCTGCCAAGGGATTTTATGACAGTCTGATGCTCCCCCACTACATTATCTACGGCAAAACCAGTTCTCTGTCCGTCAAGTATTGTTACAACAATCTGTTCCATAATGTCCGTCATTTCACCTTTTATATTAAAACTATCTCTTAATCTTATATATGGTATTATTTCATCTCTTACCTTTATTATATTTCTCCCATGTCCCCTCTGAATATCTTCATCGGTAAGTTCCACACATTCTTCAACTGATGAAAGAGGAAACACAAAATTTTCATTACCAATATTTGCAAGAAGACCATCGATTATGGCAAGAGTCAGAGGAAGTTTTAACGTAATAGCAGTGCCTTCTCCTTTTTTGCTGTCTATATCTATTGAACCGCCAAGGCCTTCAATGCTTCTCCTGACTACATCCATACCGACACCACGGCCCGACACATTGGTAACTGTCTTTGCAGTAGAAAATCCAGGCAAAAAAATCAGGTCAAAAAGCTCTTTTTCCTGAAGCTTCGTATCAGGTGGAACAAGACCTCTTTCCAGTGCTTTTTTCAATATAGCTTCTCCGTCAAGACCTGCACCGTCATCTGTTATTTTAATAAATACATATGCACCGGAATGTATGGCAGAAAGATGTAATACACCTTCCCTCTTCTTACCTTTTTCTTCCCTTACCTGAGGTTCTTCTATACCATGATCTACAGTGTTTCTTATAATATGAACAAGGGGGTCATTAAGCCTTTCAATTACTGTTTTATCCAGTTCTGTTTCTTCACCTTCTATAGTTATATCAATGATTTTTCCAAGTTCTTTCGAGAGATCCCTTACAAGACGCCTGAATTTGCTGAACAGTGTTCCTATTGGGAGCATCCTGATACCAAGGGTATTATCCTGAAGTTCTTCTGTAAGACGTGCCATTTCTTCAGCAACTGCCCGTAAATCCATGTCATCTTTTTCCAGGGAAATCTGATTTAATCTTGCCTGAGCAATTACAAGTTCTCCCACTAAATCCACCATCTGATCAAGTTTTTCAGAAGGAACTCTGATACTTGAAACACTATCGTCATCATGGCGTTTTGATTTTATTTCCTGAGTTAACGTTTCCTTTTTCTGATCCCTGTGTTCCTCTATAACTTTCTCCAGAGCCTTCCCTGCGACAGAACTTCTGTCAACAATGATTTCTCTGTCCTTCTTATCAACAATATGTATATCAAGCTCACAGCTACCTTCAAGAAACATAAACACATCTTTTATATCATTTATAGCTCTCGAAGTTTTAAGGAGTATATCCCATTCGGTATAACATATTTCCGGGTCATATTCAATCAATTCAGGAATAGTTTTTCCTGCAACAATTTCACAGGTGCCCATTTCCATGAGTTCTTCCAGTATATAAAGAGGATTTGTTCCGGACTTGAAAATACCCGGAAGAGGACGGAAATATATATGATAGGTGCAAATCTGTTCAAACTCTGTTGTTACAACAGCACGCTCCTCTTTTATATTATCTTCTCTTCTGTTATGCAGTATCAGTCTCTTAAAGGCCTCCGTTAAAGATCTAGTTTTTTCATGTTCCAGAAAATTTTCTTCCTCCGACGCATCCAGCATAAGGCGAATCTGATCACATGCACAGAGCGATAGGTCTATAAGTTCTCTTGTAACAGATACTTTTCTGTCTCTTACCAGATCAAAAACTGTTTCTATATTATGAGTAAAGGTTCCTATATCGGTAAAACCAAACATATTTCCTGAACCTTTTAACGTATGCATTGCACGGAAAACATCTCCTACAAGTTCGTCGACAGGATTTTCTTCAAGTTCAAGAAGGGATTTTTCAAGTTTTCTGAGAAGTTCATATGCTTCTTCTTTAAAAACCTGCCTGTAATTATCCGAAGGTACCATAAATACCGCCCTCTCTTTTTATAATACTTTCCAGGGTATTGTCAAGAAATAACTCCATCATATTTACGGTCTATATTGTTACGCGTAACAAGTAACGCCAGGATAATAACCGTTCTGACAATTTGCAAGGGTTTATTTTTTTACAGTCTCTAATTACCGCTCCAGATAAGTTCATACCCATTTCTAAAACCTGTCCCTGACCGGACTCTTCCGGAAAAGATATGATCCTGTTGTGTGGCAAACTGGTTTTACAGACTGTTAATATTTTGCGTCTATATAATTTATAACTCTCTTTTAATACGGCATATCTTTTCCTCCAGAGCCCGGCCAGGGACAGGAGTGTTTGCCATATTTTTTTGGGTACCAATTTACCTGTTACGATACTAAGAGAATCCTTCTATCTTTCTATAAATAGTCCTTCTACTTATACCAAGGAGTCTTGCTGCCTTTGCTTTATTTCCTCCTGTTTTTTTCAGGGCTTCCATTATAGACGCTTTTTCGTCATCTATAGCAGATTTAATCTGAGGTTTTTGAGCTAAAAAATTCTTAAATTTCGCAGGTAAATCATCTACTGTAATTATATCTCTGCGACAGAGTATAAAAGCATGTTCCAGTGTATGTTCAAGTTCTCTTATATTACCGGGCCATGGATATTCTGCAAAAAGGTTCTGTACATCTTCTGAAATAAATCTGATATGTTTGTTAAGTTTTCTGTTTAATTTATCGATAAAAAAGCGCGATAGAACAGGTAAATCATCGAGTCTTTCTCTCAGAGGAGGAAGATTTATTTCTACCACGTTCAACCTGTAATAAAGATCTTCCCTGAATTCACCTGATATAACCTTATCGTGAAGATTTTTATTTGTGGCAGTTACAATACGAACATCTACCTGTATTGTCTTACTGTCTCCCACTCTTTCAAATTCCTTTTCCTGAAGAACTCGTAAAAGGCGTAATTGAAGAGAAGGTGATATATCGCCTATTTCATCTAAAAATATTGTTCCTTTATGAGCAAGTTCAAATCTGCCTGCCTTATCTTTAAGTGCACCGGTAAAAGCACCTTTAACATGTCCAAAAAGTTCGCTTTCCAGAAGGGTTTCTGTAAGGGCAGAACAGTTTACTTTAACGAGAGGTTTATCTCTTCTGGGACTCATATAATGTAATGCTTCTGCCACAAGCTCCTTCCCTGTGCCGCTTTCACCTGTAATAAGAACAGTAGTGGATACGGGAGCGAGATCCTCTATAAGGGAATAAACATGCTGCATCTTTTCCGATTTACCTGTAATATTATGAAAAGACTGTCTTTTCTTTACCGTTTTCTCCAGGTTTACAAGACTTGTTTCATCTTTTATTACCATTACAGCTCCTGAAAATTCTCCGTTACGCCCTACAAGGGGTGTTATGCTCAGACTCACTACCTGACCTGCCTTATGTATGGACTGACATTCAATGCGGTATACTTCTACAGCTTTTTTCTCTATAATTGTTTTATTGAGTGCTTCAAAACATATTTTTCCGTTACATCCCATACAGTTGAATGGTTTTCCTTTAGAAGAGTCGGACAGACTGCATATAGTTTTTACGGAATCATTGATTTCTATAATATTCAGATCTTTATCTACAGTAATAATTCCATCCTTTACACTTCGAAAAATAGCCTCAAGATTTGAACGATATCTATCTTTTTCATCAATAATATTTTTATGCTCCAGTGCCAGTTTTACAGTTTTAAGGAGTATATCCTGTGTTACAGGTTTCGAAAGATAGTCGAAAGCACCGAGTCTGACTGCTTCCGATGCAGTATCCAGATTGGGATAACCGGTAATCATTACGACAGGACAGTTCAGATTTTTCTCCTTAACAGATTGAAGAATTTCTATACCTGTTTTCCCTCCGAGAATAATGTCGGTAACAATAAGATCAATATGTTTATTTAAAATATATTCGGAAGCTTCCATATAATTACATGCCAGAAAGACATTATAACCTTCTTCAGAAAGAAAAAAATCAAAGGTATCTCTTATACTTTCTTCATCGTCTACAACAAGAATATTGTATTTCATATGTTCATCATGCCTCTTTCAACAGTTAAAATTCTCCTTCCCATACGGGCAGTTCAATAATAACTTTCGTAAATTCTCCTTCAACACTATCTATAATAATATGTCCCTTATGTTCGTTTATAATACCGTAACTTATACTTAATCCGAGACCTGTACCTTCTCCGAGAGGTTTAGTAGTAAAAAAAGGATTAAAAACTTTATCAATTATACCGGCATGAACACCGCATCCGTTATCGTGAAACATTATCCTTACAAATTTCTTATTATCAACAGTTATTTGCTCACAGGCAACATTAATAATTTTATTACTGTCATAAGACGGATATTTACTGTTAAGAGCGTACCGTGCATTACTGAGTATATTCAGAAACACCTGTTGAATTTGATTTGGCTCTGCTATAATTTTCGGCAATGTTTCAGAAATATTTACCTGAAAAGTAATACCGTCTTTATTCATCCTGGCTCCTGTAAGAATAATTGAATCTGTAAAAATCTGGCCTATATCAACAGGCATTTTATCCTGTCTCGTACTTCTGGCAAAGGAAAGAAGGCTTTTTACTATTCTCGCGATACGGTCCCCTTCTTTTATTATCCTTGTGCATACATCGTAATTTTTACTGTTTTTTTCACTTTTATTTGCAATTATCTGGGCATAATTAATTATGCCTGTGAGAGGATTATTGATCTCATGGGCCACTCCTGCTGCAAGTTCTCCGATTGATGCAAGATGTGTTGCCCTGATGGCTTCTCTCTGTAAAAATATCTTTTCAGTCATATCTCTTGCAAGAACTATAATTCTGGAAATATGGCCATATTCGTCTTTTATGGGTCTTGACCTGACATCGAGGTACCTGTTATTTGATGTCAATACCTGGGAGCTTTCCGCTTTTCCTGTAGAAAAACTCTTTACAACAGGACAATTTTTACATGGTTTAGATTCATTGTAGAATAAAGAATAGCATTTTCTTTTTAAAACAGTATCTTCGTCCAGGTGGAATACGGCCGACGTATTTACCCATAAAATTTCCATGTCAACTGACAGCACAAGCAGGGTATCAGGAAGAGCATCAAGCAGTATATGATATTCTTCAGAAAGTCTTCGAAAATTTCTTTCACTGGCTTTAATGGCTTCATCCAGACGTTTGCGTTCCGTAATATCCTCTAAAAATCCTTCCAGGTAAAGTTCTTTACCTTTTACATCACGGACAAGTCTCATATATAAATTAACAGTCAGAGGACTGCCATCGTTACGAAGAAGATTATATTCAAATTTTCTCATACCCCTTGTCATACGAAGTGTTTCAATCATTTCATCACGAAGGGATGGTTCAGAATAAACAGTCTGTCCGAGATCTTTTACTTTTCTTATAACCTCGTCAGGTGAATTATAACCGAAGATTCTGGCACAGGATTCATTGAGACTGATGAAAGTGCCATTTATAGTGGTCTGAAACATACCAAGAGAAGAATTTTCAAAAAGGTTTCTGTATCTCTCTTCACTCTCTCTGAGGGAAATTTCTGCCTGTTTGCGTTCGGCAATCTCTCTTTCCAGTCTCCTGTTTATAGACTTTAATTCTTCCGCCCTTTCTTCCAGTTTTTCTCTATATTTACGGAGTTCTTCTTCTACTTTCAGAGCACCGAAAAGTCTTTCAAGTTCTTTTTGTTTTTCTCTGACGTTTTCTTCAGCTTTTATACTGACCATAGCATTACCTATCTGAGCTGCAACTGTTTCTATATAGTCTCTGCTGCTGTGAGGTATTTCGTCAAGTGTATGAGAAGAAATATTCAAACAGGCTATAACTCTGTCCTGATATAGTACAGGGATAATGGCAATTGCACGTAATCCTTCTCCCTTCGGATAATCACTCATAAGAAAGCCTGTTAAACAGTCATATGTAGTATAAACAGGAGTTCTCTTCATAACTACCATGGCTTTATCAGAATCTGCCTTTATATGACTTACTTCTGATATAAACCTGTCCGACAATCCCTTTGAACAGGCAAGGAACAAATCGCCTGAATCTTCCATGAGATATATACCGCCACTGTCCATACCTGCTACGGATATGGCTATATCCAGACAGAGAGGAAGGGCTTCTTCAATAGTTGAAGAAGCAGCAATGCCAAGAGCCAGATCTCTCTGTGATTTAATTGTGTCTGTGTCAGTTTCATTCACATACATTTTTCATGTAACTGCCATAAAAACCGGGTGCCAGTAGATGAAACCTTACACTATTTTCCTGCTCCGGTGAGCATAAATAAATACACATGTTCTATCGTGACGCGTGACAATATAAACTATAACTATATAATTTACTATACTTTTGCACTTTTTTATAATTTCCTTGTTTTTACTGACTTTATAATTAAATAGGTTTTACGTTCCGGGTTTTGATTTTTAATCTTCATAACCCAACAACTGACATCTGACACCTAAAAATTGACCTGTTGCTGTACTAACACTCATGACCGAGCTGGTCAGAAAGAAGAATGAGAATTCTATTTATATGGCATGCAAGCTCACCCAGGCCAAAAGGCTTCACTATACACTTTTTAATACCGGCTTTTATGGCTTTTTCCTCTATAGATTCATTATTAAATCCCATACAGAGAATAACAGGCATGGAAGGTCGAGAACGTAAAATTTCTTCAGCAAACTCAAGTCCTGTCATACAGGGCATAACCTGATTGATAACAATTAAAATATAATTCTCAGGATTTAAAAAAAATTCTCTTAATGCCTCCGTACAGGATGTAAATGTTATAATATCATATCCGACAAAACATGGCAATTCCTGTCTTACTATATCAAGCAAATCCGTTTCTGTATCAATAAACATTATATATTTCTGTTTATCTGCCGGTTTATGTGGACCTTCTTCAGGAACAGATTTATTCCAGAGATTATTATATTCTGATATCATAACCTTCGTATAGCTGATTAAAGGATCACTTTTTCTATTCATAATCCTCTCCCACAGTGACTCAAGGAATATGCTCATAAATTCTCAACTTCTCACCATGTGCTCACTTAAAATCTCACATACTCATCATCTTCGCTGTCTCTTGCCGTAAGACTCAACATGACACCTTTCCCTGACGTAGTAATAACTTTTGGCTCTTTTACAGCTTCCTGTGTAACAGGTTTTTCTTTGCTCTTCTGTTTTTTTCCGTGACTTTTCACACCACCATAAATCTTCTTACTGGCACTTTCATCTTCTAATTTGAAAAAGGTTATAAGTTCTTTTAATTGTTCTGCCTGGCTCAGGAGTTCTTCTGCCGTGGCAGACATTTCTTCGGAAGCACCGGCATTTTGCTGTATTACCTGATCCAGTTGCTGTATTGCCATATTTATCTGTTCGGCTCCCACATTCTGTTCGTTACTGGCAGCACTTATTTCCTGTACCAAATCGGCGGTCTTCTGTATGGCAGGTACCATCTGAGTTAACATAGATCCTGCTTTTTCTGCCACTTCAACACTTGCAACAGATAATTTGCCAATCTCCTGGGCCGCCATCTGACTTCTTTCTGCAAGACTCCTTACTTCGGAAGCAACGACAGCAAATCCCTTGCCATGTTCACCTGCTCGTGCCGCTTCAATAGCAGCATTGAGAGCAAGCATATTTGTCTGTCTTGCAATTTCTTCTATAATGGAAATCTTTCCTGCTATTTCCTTCATGGCATTAACTGTTTCAGATACAGCCTGTCCTCCTTCTTTTGCATCTGCAGCAGCCTTGATTGCAATCTTCTGAGTCTGAGATGAATTATCTGCATTCTGTTTTATATTTGCAGTCATTTCTTCCATAGATGAAGAAACCTCTTCTGCAGAAGCAGACTGTTCCGTAGCTCCCTGAGAAATCATTTCCGCACTTGAAGTCAGTTCATGACTTCCTGCAGCTACATTATTTGCAGAAACCTTGACATTTGTAACTACTTCCTTCAGGGAAACAACCATCTGTTTTAAAGCAATCATAAGTCTGTCATTACCCGAACGTTCCGTAACATTTACCAGGAGATTACCTGATGCAATCTCTTCTGCAATGGCAGTAATGTTATTGAATGAGTCTATACAATCATTCAGATTATTTTTTAATTCATTGAAATCTCCGCTGTAATGTTCCATAATTACAGGCGGAATATCACCCTTGCTTATTCTGTCAATATATTCTGCAGCCATATTAAGAGGACCTATGACTGCATCCAGTGTATCATTTACGCCCTGAACAATTTTCCTGTAATCACCCTGATGTTTTGTCACATCTGCTCTTGTATCGAGTTTTCCCTTTACTGCCGAAGATGACAGCATATTTACATCTGTTACGAGAGCTTTTATGGCATTAATGGATTGCTCTATAGAAGAAGCTATATTGGAGAACATTTCCTCTGCCATTGCCGTATCAGTATCACCTTTTTCGACTTCCAGTTTTAAATCCATATGACCGCACGAAAGATTACTCAGTGTATCTATGACCTTCATCACTTCATTTTCCTGATATTCCCTTATTTTCTTCGCCACTTTTTCTGCTTTCTTTATTTCAGTCAGATCAGATACGAATTCCGTAACACCTATAATCTTACCATGTTCATCTTTGATGGGGATTCCCGTATAAGATATTTCCATATCCATTCCTGCAGGATGGGCATCTGTTTCAGATGTAACTGTTCTTCCTTCCTGCATGGATTTCGTGCAGGCACATTTAGAGGATCTGCAGTCGGACGTTCTGAAGAGATCATAACATTTTGAACCTGTAAGCTGTAATTTATTCTGCCTGCAGAGAGTTGCTGCAGTCTGATTTATATACTGGACGTTCATTTCTTTATCCATAGTCATCATAGGAGAAGGCATGGAGTCCAGATATCCTACGAGAGTATTCAATGTTCTGTTAATACCTTCAACAATCTTCTTGAAATCTCCCTGATGTTTTATAGAATCTGCCCTCACGTCAAGCTTACCTGTCATCATTGCCTGAACAAGCATATTAATATCATTCATCATAGCATTTATGGCATCTATACATGTATTCAGATTATTCTTAATTTCATTGAAGTCGCCTCTGTAAGTATCGGTAATCCTGGGAGGTATATCACCTTTACTTATCCTATCAACATATTCGGCAGATACATTCAGAGGGCCTACCACTGCATCAAGGGTTTCATTTATGCCTTTCAGAATTTTCCTGAAATCTCCGTCAAATCTTGACAGATCTCCCCTGACATCCAGTTTTCCTTCTGTTGCCGCTACAGTAAGTTTATTTACTTCAGCTATCAAATCAGTAAGGTAAGAGACCATACTTTTTAAAGAAAGCATAAGTTTATCCTGGGCAGACCTCTCCCTTACGACAACATTCAGATTACCGTTTGAAATATTTCCTGCTATATCGGTCACTTCAGTAAGTGCTCCTATAAGCTGATTTATATTATTTTTAATCTCGTTAAAATCTCCCTGATAGTTATCTGTAATTTTTGGAGGTGTATCTCCTTTTGAAATCCTGTCAATATATTCGGCAGCTACATTCAGTGGTTTAATGACTGCATCCAGAAGGCCATTTATACCCTCTATAATAGATCTGAATTCAAAGTTAATATTTTCCGGTTCACCTCTCACATCCAGTTTCCCGGCAGTTGTAGCTTTAATGAGTTTTTCAGTCTCATCCTGCAGACTTTTAATAATACCTGTTATATTCTGAACAATAAATAATCCGAAGAAGAGTGTGACTATGATGGCAAAGATGGATATTAAAAAAGCCATCTTTTTTATATTATTCAATCCGTCCAGAGATTCTTCATGATAGGCGCTACAGCCTATAACCCACTTCCATTCCGGAAAATATACACAGCCTGCAACCTTCATCCTTGCCTTTTTCTCACCTTTATTTATCCAGGGATAATACATAAGATAAGAATCTCCCTCTTTTAACTTTACCGTATTATTTATCATATCCTGAATAAATAAATTTCCCGAAGAATCTTCTGCATTCCATAAATTTTCTCCGTCCCTTGTTCTTCCGGCAGATAAAATGTAATCTCCTTTATTCTTTCCTTCACTTCCGTCCAGTATGAACACATATCCGCTCTTTCCTATAACCAGTTTTGAAATACTATCCAGTAAAGGTTTCTGGCATAATTTTTCATCCATACCCACATACAGTGCGCCAACAATATTACCTCTGTTGTCCTTTATAGGTTCATAGGCAGTAAGATACCACTTTCCCACTACCATTGCCCTGCCACGAAAGGTTTCTCCTCTCATAACAGTTTCACATACCCCGGAAGAGGCAGGTATATATGTTCCTACAGCTCTTGTACCATCCTGTTTTTTCACATTGGTAGATATTCTCAATAAACCTTCCGGTATGACCTGAAATATGGTACAGGTCACCCCCAGCATTTTCTGCACTTTATCTACCCCTTCATAGTTATAGGCAATATTCCTGCTGTTCATCTTCATAGAAGGTATGGAGATTTTTCTTGCAGATTTGTCGTCCTGGTTTATCGCATTAAGGTCAATCAAATTGCTTTCATCCATTTCAGGCCTTGAAGTAAAAATTGTATGCTCTGCCACTGTTAAATTACTGTTCAGATTACTCTGAAGCAGTACATAAACATTTCTCACTTCTTCTGAAATAACGAGTCCCTGTTGTTTCAGATTCGCTTCAATCTGTTTCAATGTTTCTTTTCTTGCAGTATTATAACTGAAAAAACCGAGTATTATGAGTGGCACTACCGCCAGTATAACAAAGAACATAAGCTTCCACCTGATACTTATTTCATTTATAATCTTCATAAAATTTCCCCTGATTTCTCTTTAAAAGAAAAACAGGGATTATCCCCTCCTTTTTTTAAAATTTTCTTTTATCAAAAAGATTTTGCATTTCTCCGTCTTTTATCAGTTGAATAACATCCAGTATGAGAGCGACACGGCCATTTCCGAGTATTGTAGCTCCTGAGAAAAGTTTCACCTTCTGGAAAACCCGGTTTAAAGATTTTATTACAGTCTGCTGAGTGCCTATAACCTTATCTACTACAAACCCGACTTTATGGTCATTCATACGGGTTATAACTATCTGCTCCCTATTAATGGAATCATTTGGTTTTATGTTGAAGGTTTCCCGTAATTTAATATAAGGAATTATCTGATCCCTTACCTTTACTATATGTCTGCCATGAGCCCTTTCTATATCAATAGCAGTAAGTTCTACATTTCTTTCCACAGCAGATAGAGGGAACACAAAAAATTCATCATCTATGCCTGCCACAAGTCCTTCTATTATGGCAAGAGTGAGAGGAAGTTTTAACGTAATGTCAGTGCCGAAATCTTCTTTACTTTCTATTTCAATTGCTCCTCCGAGAGAATCTATTGTTTTCTTTACTACATCCATACCGACACCTCTTCCCGACACATCCGTCACCTGTGCTGCAGTGGAAAAACCGGGGAGAAATATTAAATTATATATTTCGCTTTCAGATATTTCTTTCCCCGGAGTAATCAGCCCCTTGCTGAGAGCTTTCGCATAAATGGGTTCTTTCCTGAGGCCTTTCCCGTCATCGCTTATTTTTATAAGCACCTCTGCTCCTGAATGAATGGCCCTCAAATAAATTTTACCATTCCCCGGTTTCCCTTTTCTCTTTCTTTCTGCCGGGTCTTCTATACCATGATCCATAGAATTTCTTATAAGATGGACAAGAGGATCCTGGAGTCTTTCTATGACTGTTTTATCTAATTCAGTTTCATCTCCTTCTGTTATCAATTCCACTTCTTTTCCCAGATCTTTTGACAGATCTCTTACAAGGCGACGGAACTTACCAAATATCGTACCTATAGGTAACATTCTGATATTAAGGGTCATATTACGAAGATCTACAATCAGATTTTCCATTTTCTTTACAGACGCCCTCAGGGAAAGGTCCTGTATATCGCTTACTGCCTGAAAAACCTGTGCCTGATTTATAACGATCTCTCCTACGAGATTTACCAGTTTATCCAGTTTTTCCGATGGCACACGGATGCTTGTAACTCCTTCGTCCTGACGCTTTGGAGGGCCATCCTTTATTTTTTCCAGAGAAACTTCAGCAGATCTTTCTATCTGTTTCTTTTCCTCCTGTATTTCTATGTGACTGTCATCTTTATTATCTTCTATCTTCTGAACCTTAATCTGTTCAAAAATATCCTGTTCTTCTTCCTCTAAAATCTGAATATTAATGTCCGAATCATCTTCTATAAAGATAAAAACATCTTTTATGGAATTTATATCTTTGTCTGTATTCAAAATGATATCCCATCCGGTATAACAGGCTTCGGGATTATAATCTTCAAGGTCAGGAATAAGTCCTCTTTTTGCCGTAACGGTACACTGCCCCATTTCATAAAGTTCGTCCAGTAAATAAATGGGATTGGTACCATAATTAAAAATATCCGATCCCGGCTGGAAACTGATTCTATAAGTGACTTGTTTATGTTTTTCTCTTTCGGAAACCTTATCCGAAGGTTCTTTTACCCTGTTTTCATCTTCAGGGAGAAATGTTTTGAACTTAGAAGAAATTTCTATACATTTATCATTATCTTTAGGGATATTAGGTTCTTCATCTTCAAGCATAGTTCTTATCTGATCACAGGCAGAAAGGGTAAGGTCTATAAGCTCTCTCGTAACAGAAATCTTCCCGTCTCGAACCCTGTCGAACACAGTTTCTATATCATGAGTAAACCTGCCTATATTGACAAAACCGAACATATTTCCCGAACCTTTAAGGGTATGCATGGCACGAAAAATACGGGCTATAAGATCTGAATTCTCCGGTTCTTCCTCCAGTATAAGGAGAGACTGCTCAAGTTCTGACAGAAGTTCATAGGCTTCTTCTTTAAATGTATTCGTAAATATATCAAGATTGTTCACAGCTTTCACAGCCTTTCTCTTCTTTTTTCTTTTTCTGGCATATATGTTTATATATATTACATAATTTGTAGTTCTGGCCGCAGTAATATATTACTGTTTCAATATTCTGACTCTTTAAATCATTACAGTAACATTCTTCATAATTATCATTTATAAAGGGGCAAAATTTTGGTTTACTCTTTATTTCATCCATAATCTTATGCCTCTCTCTTTCACAAAACATATTACGTATATTATTTAAGCAGTATATGTGCCACATATACCGCTCAATCAAAATAAATGAAAAAAGGAGTCATATTAAAGGGAAAAAATAATTTCTTAAAAAATAAAATATTTAAAATTCTAAAAGAACATGTAACATTGTCACATAATTGAGACAGCACACTTTTGAAAAATGTCACACAAATTAACACAGGTTGTGTTACTGATCTGAGCATAATCATATAATAAAATCATTTCTCCAGTCACGCGTTACGCGTTACGATTCTCATATAAATAAATACTTTATAGTGTAGTTCACAACAAATTACAGATAATCCTCGCGTCACGCGTCACGCGTTACGCGTCACGAAGCACTTAATTTCTAATAAGTTATGAAACTAACTATAAAATAAAAAAGGGCTGTTTTCAAACAGCCCTCTTCGAAATTATATCTCAAAAATGTTAGAAATTTATTACCAGCCTGGTCATTAATTTACTGCCAGTGTAATCATTTGCCCCTGCTACCGAAGTAGCATCATCAGAATAGGAATAATATTTATAATCCAGAAGTATATGAGTATTGGCACTGAAATCATACTTTATACCACAGCCCGGAATAAACTGCTTCCAGTCAACACTGGCACCATTTTTCTCTCCACCATTTGATACATAGGCAAAATTACCCTGAACAGAAAGTTTATCAGTAATATCATAAGTAGCACCTGTAGAAAGATAATTAAAATGAACATCATATTTTGTAAAAGGTATGCCTGTACTGGTACTATGAACTATAGCAAAATCACGTTTAAAATTATATCTTTCATAATCTGCCCATACATGGAGATTTTTACCAAATCTGTAATGACCGGCAATTTCAAATATATAAGTATCACCTTTAGCAGAATCATTATCAGTAAAAATCATGTCCTGATTTCCATAAATATTGGCACCTATTACTCCTGGCACAAAAGCGGCTGAATTATACTGATTGAAATAAAGAGGATTTAACATATCATATTTCTGGAAAGAATTTTCATCATTTGTTATCTGTGTCGGCACTAACTGTTTTAAATAGGTAAAATCTCCATAAATATGACCTTCTTTTTCCTCACCTACAACCCAGTCTGCACCTATATCAATGCCTGTTCTGTTTGGCAATAGTTCTCCTGATCTTGTAGGATTTGCAAGAAGTCCGTATTTCCAGGAAGAACAGCACTTCTGTGCGTGGAGGCCATCTCCATAACCTTTTTCCCATGTTCTGTGAAAACTGAAAGGATCATAATTGGCATCAATTCTTAAGAATTTACCGTAAACCTTAACATTTCCCCCAAAATCAGCTTCTGCACCGGCACTGAAGAAACTTCCGGCATGACTGCTATTACTATTATCCAGAAGATTATAGTCAAATCTGGTCTGATTAAATTCTCCAAGAACCTTTATTTTTATATCATCACCGAATATATAATAACCATTGACACCGAAATAATTGGTATCTTTCGGAGCAATTCCTACTCCAAATACATCCGGATGTGATGCATAGTTTTCATAAACTCTTAAATAGGCACCTTCAATATGAGCTCTGTCGTCACAGAACGTACGGCCAACCCAGAAACCCTGCATATGATTATCATACATACCTCTATCTACCTGGCCGTAACTCAGAAAATGAGAAGAACCTGCTCCGTCATTATAAGGAACTGCAAGAGGATACCATGTAAGATTACTCAGAGGATGTCTGTGATCGGCATTACCGTATAGATAAAGACTTCCGGTATTACTTCTGTCAGGATTCAAAAATCCCTGGGTAGAGTTTATATTATAAGCTGTAAAAGCTTCAAAATCTACTGCTTTATAAAGATTTCCGGAAAAATTAAGACCATTCAGAGGAAGCCTTATTGTGCCTCCATAGGCATAAAGTGCTCTTGGCCCGACAAATAAACTGGAAGAAACTTTACTTACAGTATAATCACCGTATTTGCCTGTAACATCCCAGTCACCGTCTGTATCAAACCAGAGGCTTGATAAATTTGCCTGAAAATGAAGATCATAGGTAGGCTGTCTGCCTGTACTGCTGTAAGGAGGAATAAGCCCCCACATATCAGAGATACCTTTTTCACCAAAAGTACTGTAAGCTTCCAGATTACCGCCGGCTTTAACCTTATCGGCAATTTTTGCCGCTACATTCAGATTTAATTCTGACATAACAGCAACACCCTGATATAGTCTGAAACCGCCTAAATATTCATCTGAACCATACTGCAGACCCGGCCCTGACGGTCCACCGGGAGGATTTGATATGGAACTGAAAGATGAACTTCCGCTGGCAGGCGTACCGGGCCCGGTAGTATTATTTGCCCCCGGTGAAAGCCCGATGGCAACAGCCGTTGTATTAAAATTTCCACTCAGCTTAATTCTTTCAAGCTCCTGTACACGGACAGTCAATTTTCCCATAGTTTCTTCTATATTACTGACTCTTACCCCGAGAGCATCCAGTTCTTTTTTATATTCTTTGAGCAGTTTATCCAATATCTCCATATCAGATTTCGTAGCATAAATGGATAGATCTGGCATTTCCGGAATAGAGGCCTGAACCTGTTCCAGTTTTGCTACAACCCTCGCCACTACCATGGCCATTTCATAACGGGTCATAGGTCTGTCGCCTTTAAACAATCCATCGGGATAACCTTCTACAAGTCCTTTTTCTTCAAGTATCTGCACTGCATCATAAGACCAGTGGCCCGATGGAACATCGGAGAAAGGATCTGCAAAAGCAGGAAGATTACATAAGAGGAACATTATAAATGCGGCTGAATAAAGTATTTTCTTCATAAGAATCTAAAAAACCTCCTTATTTATTATTGTCTTGACTTACAGAAAGATTCTATAGAGATGGTTTCAAAACCTCTAAAAATTATAAAATTATCATTATAGTCAGTACAGTCAGTTTCATAAATATCCATAAATAATAACCTCGTAATGCGTAATGCGTGATGCGCAGGGATTAAACCCGTCACGCGTCACGCGTTACGCTTCTCATAAATTAACAATACACTATAACAAAATATACACTGAAAAAAAACAGGGCCTGGGGCCCTGCATAATAATTTATTGTTATCCCGGCACGGGTTACCTGTTATCAATATCTCACATATTCATCATCTTCAGTATCTGATGCGTCAAGTTTTAACACTATCCCTTTTTCACCTGAATCCATTTTTGATGTACCAATCTGTTTCTGTGGCTTCACATGACCTCTGGCAGCTAACTTTTTCACTTCTCTTGTTTTATCACCTTTTACAACAGACCTGACAGCAGATACTCTGGAACTATCGAGTTTAAAGAAGTTTATAAGTTCCTGAAGCTGTCCGGCCTGACTTAAAAGCTGTTCTGAAGTAGCAGCCATTTCTTCAGATGCTCCTGCATTCTGCTGTATTACTCTGTCTAATTCCTGAATTGCCTTGTTTATCTGTTCCGCTCCCGTATTCTGTTCATTACTTGCAACACTTATTTCCTGAACCAGTTCTGCAGTCTTCTGTATGGCAGGCACCATCTGGGTTAACATAGTTCCTGCCTTTTCCGCTACTTCCACACTTGCAACAGATAATTTACCTATTTCCTGTGCTGCCATCTGACTTCTTTCTGCAAGACTTCTCACTTCGGAAGCAACGACAGCAAATCCTTTACCATGTTCACCTGCTCTTGCTGCTTCAATAGCGGCATTCAGAGCAAGCATATTTGTCTGTCTTGCAATCTCTTCTATAATAGAAATCTTTCCTGCTATTTCTTTCATAGCACCTACTGTTTCAGTCACAGCTTTTCCGCCTTCTTTTGCATCTTCTGCCGCTTTAATGGCAATCTTCTGAGTCTGATTGGAATTATCGGCATTCTGTTTTATATTTGCAGTCATTTCTTCCATAGAAGAGGATACTTCTTCGGCAGAAGCAGACTGTTCCGTAGCACCCTGGGCAATCTGCTCGGAACTGGAACTCATCTCCTGGCTTGCAGATGCCACATTATCTGTAGCAGTCTTTACATTCATAACTATACCCTGAAGAGCCGATACCATCTGCTTGAGAGCAAGCATCAATCTGTCATGTTCGGACCGTTCCCGAACCGCTACCATAAGATTACCATCGGCAATATCTTCTGAGATAACGGTTATTTTGTCCAGTGCCACTATAAGTTCATTCAAATTATTTTTAATAAGATTAAAATCGCCTTTATATTCGGCAGTAATCTTTGGAGGCATATCACCTCTTGCAATTCTGTCAATATAATCTGCTGCCATAGATAAAGGTGTTACGAGAGAATCAAGGGTATGATTTATGCCTTCAAGAATCTTTCTGTAATCGCCGCTGAATTTTGACACATCGCCTCTGACGTTCAGTTTACCATCCACTGCACCTGCTGCAAGTTTATCTATTTCATTTATTACAGATTTAATAGTTTCCATCATACGTATGAAGGCAGGTGCCAGCGTATCCTGTTCCGATCGTTTTCCCGTTCCGTTACCTATCTGTTTAAAGGATTCAAGAGGTGACAAATCTCCGTCGGCAATCTTATTTACCGCATCACGTATATTCACTATCCTGTCATGAACAAAATTGGTAGCTTCTCCCGTCTGTGCAAATATGCCCTGATATTTTCCTTCCACTCTTCTGGTATAATCATTTACTGCCATTCTCTGTAATACCTGAGAAGCTTCTACAAGACCTCCGAGACCGTCTATACAGTTATTTATATTATTTTTTATTTCATTGAAATCGCCTTTATAGTTATCTGTGATCTTCGGAGGTATATCGCCTTTGGATATTCTGTCAATATATTCTGCCGCCACATTCAAAGGCCCTATCACTGCGTCAAGAAGCTGATTTATACCTGTAAGTATGGGTCTGAACTCAAAATTAATCTTCCCTGCATCTCCCCTCATATCCAGTTTACCGTTAAGGGTACCGTCAATCAATCTCTCTACTTCGTTTATAGAACTGTTTATAGTGGAACTGATATTTTTCCCGAATAACACGCCAAGAACTACTGCAAGAATAACTCCTACAAGTATGGACAGAGCCATAAGAATCATGGCAAAGTTAGCTGTTTTTGTATTATTTTCAGCACTTTTCTTGGCTTCTTCAAGCATAAGGGCAACCATTTTAGTAATTGCCTCCTGCTCTGCTTCTGCTGCAACACGGGCGTCCCCTTTTAATAAAATAAGAGCTTCTTCCTGTTTACCCTGTGCGGTAAGTTCAGTCAATGTACCGAGATGCTTCCTGTAAACGACTCTCGTTTCAGCAAAACGTTCATTTTCCCTTTTAAGCTCCTCGGAAATAATACTTTCATCAAATTGCTTTATATTTTCAGTAATTATGGCAGAGCAATTTTTAATATCTTCGCCGTATTTCCTGGCTTCCTGAATATCTTTTGTATGACACATATCCCTCACAATTACCCTGACCTGCTGAAATGCTACAGCTACATTCATAAGATTGGCAAGAGGGGCAGTAATATTTTTATATAACATTGTGTCAGCCTTATCAATCTTATTTAAATTTACAGATCCCACTATACCGATAATAAGTGCTATAAAAGCAATTATTAAAAACCCTCCGATAATTTTGGTGCCTATTTTTACATTATCCAGCATAATAAAAACCTCCTGTTTTAAAAATATTTCATATTTTACTATATTCATAATTAAGCAATATATGTGCCACAGGAATAATTTAAAGATAAAAAAACATAAAAAACCTTTCAATACAGTGAGAAATAAAAAATTTAAAGATAAAAAAACAGGTGAAATTTATAAAAAACATGTAACAATGGCACATAAGTGAGACTTTAAATATGTAAAATGACACACCCGGGGCGTAATGCGTGATAATCGTGACGCGTAACGCGTAACGCGTGACGGGTGGTTCGTGATGCGTGATAATATAATCGTGACGCGTAACGCGTAGAATTACCATGGTTACTACCATTTACTGCTCACTGCTCACGACTCACCACTCACGACTCACTTTTACTTATTGTAAATTTCAACCGGTTAAGCTATACTTTACTGTAGTGAGCATAAATAATACATATTTACTATCGTAACGCGTGACAGGATGAGGATTTTTATTATATGCTTATGCTCAGTTCAGTAATAAAAAACGGGAGAGTGAGCAGTTTATGGAAAATGATGTAAAAAACAGAGTCATAGTAATCACGGGAGCTTCTACCGGCATAGGTAAAGAAACGGCGCGACTGTTTGCCGGGAAAGGAGCTACAACAATAGCCATATCAAGAAATATAGAGAAACTGCAGAAAACAAAAGATGAACTGGAAAAAAATGGGGGTAAATTGAATATATATGCCTGTGATGTCAGTAAAGATAAAGAAGTAAAATCACTTGTATCGAATATTATAGAAACTTACGGTACTATAGATATTCTTATAAATAATGCAGGCGTCGGTTATAAAGTTCCGGTAGAAGATATGACGGTGGAACAGTTCGATGAAATGATGAATACAAACATAAAAGGTGTTTTTCTTATGACACGATATGTATTGCCATATATGAAAGCAAGGAAAGAAGGATATATTATAAATATTTCATCAGGTGCGGGAAGAAACGGTATAGCCGGTATGTCAGGTTACTGTGCGTCGAAATTTGCACTCATGGGTTTTACTGAATCAGTGGCTCTGGAAGCAAAACCGTTCAATGTAAGAGTTTCCGTTCTGTGTCCCGGTTCTACAAGCAGTGAATTTCATCAAAATATCGGTGTAAATCCTGATAAAACTGCCAGAGAAGCTATGATACAGCCTGAAGATATAGCTGAAACAATCCATCACATGGTAATACAGCCTGAAAGATACTGGATCTTTGAGGTAGTTACAAGAGCTTTTATGGCAGGGAAAAAGTGAAAAGTGAAAAGGGAAAAGTGAAGGGTGAATAGTGAGTAGTGAATAGTGAGTAGTGAGTAGTGAATAGTGAGTAGTGAGTAGTGAGTAGTGAGTAGTAGGTAAAAACACGCATCACGCATTACGCATCACGCATTACGCATCACGCATCACGAACCACCCGTCACGCGTCACGCGTTACGCGTCACGATTATATTATCACGCATTACAGCTTATTATGAAAATAAAACAGATAAAAAACAAATTAATCAATATATATAATTCGGCCATAAAGAGAGCTTCGCCCCGTATGGCAGTAAGAGAGAATATTAAAATGGCCGGGAATACACTGGAAATTAACAATAAAATATTTACATTCGACAAAATATTTATTGCAGGTTTCGGGAAAGCTTCCTGTGCCATGGCACAGGGGATTTTAGATATCATACCTGAAGAGATTGCAGAAGGAGTAGTTGTAACAAAATACGGTCACAGTCTGCCTCTGGACAAGATTGAAATAATTGAATCAGGGCATCCTGTACCTGATGAAAATTCCATTAAAGGTGCAGAAAAAATCATAACTTATTTAGATAAAGCTTCTCAGAATGACCTGATTATTTTCCTTATTTCCGGAGGAGGGTCGTCAATAATCGAAAAACCGCGAGAAGGTATAAGTCTTTCAGATATACAGGTCATGACAGATCTGCTTATCAGGACAGAGGCAACGATTCAGGAAATAAACATAATAAGAAAACATCTGTCTGAAATTAAAGGAGGAGGTCTTGCCAGGATGGCTTATCCTTCATCCTTCATTTCCCTTATCATATCAGATGTAATCGGTTCCGATATTTCCTCTATTGCCTCTGGCCCGACATGCGGAGATATCTCAACATTTAAAGACTGCTCGGATATTATAGACAAATACGATCTTTCAGACAGAATTCCCGTTTCAGTAAAAAATCTTATTTTTAAGGGAATAAAGGGAGAAATCCCTGAAACGCCTTTTCCTGATGATCATATATTTCAACAGAGCATAAACTGCCATGACAGTACACTTACAGATAAGAATCTGTCTTCCCGTCACGCGTTACGCGTTACGCGTCACGCCTCACACATAAACTCCATAATTCTTGACAATGAAACTTTTTGCCATATACTGGAAGAAGAAGCAAAAAAAGAAGGTTTTAAGACAGTATATATAAAAACCCCTCTTACAACAGGTACAGGTGAAAATTTTATAAAAGGTCTGAAAGAATTAATGGCAGGTTATACAGAAGAAACATTACTCATACTGGGAGGAGAGGTAACTTTTAAAATTCCTCCTATCTCAGGGAAAGGAGGAAGAAATCAGCATTTATCGCTTCTTTATACAAGGGATATTCTTCCCTATCATCCCGGCACATGTGCATTATTTGCCTCAACAGATGGTACAGACGGCCCTACCGACGGAAGCGGAGGCTTTTCTCACAGAGGATTAAAAGATATAAAAGGATTAACAGAAGCCATAGATAACTATGATTCTTATAATTTCTTAAAAAATCATGGAGAACTTTTTACGACAGGCCCTACAGGGAATAATTTAAATGATGTTTTTTTGATATATACCGGAAATATTAACAATCTGCAAAACCAGTTTGCCACGCAATAGGATCAGATCTTTTCCGGAAAAGTCCGGCCAGCGACAGGTTTTAATACGGGTAATAACTTATTTGGAGCTGTACCTGGTCTCAAATATATTGAATCGTTACGCGTAACGCGTAACGCGTAACGCGAGGAAAGAGACTATTAATAAATGGCCATTCATTATGAAAATATAGAGGAGAAAATTATGGGAGAAACAAAGCAGGACAGATATGAAAGAATATGTAATGAGCTTTCAGATATAATTATAGTTATTGAACCGAAGAGCAGGGAAATTATATGGGTAAATTCGGCAGTCAAACATATTCTTGGTTATGAAAAAAATGACTTGACAGGTAAAAACTATTCATCTTTATTGCCGGATGAAGGTTCTCATATTAAAGATCTGGATAAAATCAATATATATGATGCAGTCATAGAAGAACAGGAATTTGTCCGCTCAGACGGTTCTATATGTGCAATGGATGTAACGGCAGGAATGATTAACTGGACAGATGAGCAGATAGCCATCGTTATAACCCTCAGGGATATTACGGAACGTAAATCAATGAGAGAAGAACTGGAAAAAACGAGAAAAGAATTTATTGCCATACTGACACATGATTTAAAAAATCCTCTCGGAGCCATTATGAACTTTACAAATTTTTTAGAAGGTGATTTAGAGGAAGAAGAAAAACGGGAATGCATGAATATGATAAGATATTCAGGTAACATTATGCTTAATCTTATCAATAATATAGTCGCTTCATCACGGCTGGAAACAGGTAAAATGACCTATAATTTTGAAAAATTTATTCTTGAAGATTTACTGACAGAACTGAAAAAAACCTTTATGCCTGCAGCAGTAGAAAAAGACATTACACTGAATTTTACCTGTCAGAAAGGAACTCTTATTTATGGAGACAAAGAAAAAATAAGACAAATATTTCAAAATTTTATAACCAATGCTCTCCGTTATACCAGAAAAGGATATATCACAATCGTGGCATATAGTAAAGGGGAAAGAGTAGATTTTGAAGTATCTGATACAGGATGCGGCATTGCCGGACATGAGCAGGAAAAACTTTTTCAGAAATTCACCCAGGTAACAGGGGAAAAAACCGGCACAGGTCTGGGTCTATATATTATAAAACAATATCTGGAAGGACATGGTTCTGATATAAGACTGGAAAGTAAAACAGGGAAAGGAACCAAATTTTTCTTCACCCTGCCGGAGGGGTAATAGCGTGATGCGTATTTAACCCATCAGGGCGTTTAATAAAACGCCACTTCACTTTTCACTTTTCACTTTTCACTACTTATTACTGAATATCTTAATAATCACCACTAAAAGAAATATTACAACTAATATGATTGCAGGTAAAAGGGATCTTATTTTTCCTGAAATATTTTTTTTATTTTTATTTTTATCGGAAACAGAATTATCTTCAGGATCAAACTTGATAACATAATTGGTGGTTTTATCTTCAGGATAAGAAGAGGGTCTGTCTTCGGATATTCCTGTAAAAGCTACCGGAACAGTTGCAGGCATAACAGAAGGCGTCTCCTGTCTTTTTGCCTGAGCAATTTTTTCAAAATCCCTTTTCATTTCACTTACACTCTGATAACGTTTTTCTTTTTTTAGTTCCATTGCTTTCAGGATTACAGCTTCCAGCTCTTCCGTAACAGACGGGTTCAGAGTGGCAGGCTTTTTGAATTCACCGGGCGATATCATACGTTTTACTGCATCAAGAGGTTTATCTCCTGTAAACAGGTAATATAATGTGGCTCCAAGCGAATAAATATCACTTCTCATATCAGTGCCTATGGAAGTGTACTGTTCAGGAGATGAAAAATTTGCACTTACTGCTCTTGCTGCCGGCATAGTTTTACTTCCGTAATATTTTGAAATACCAAAGTCTATAAGTCTGAATTCTCCCGATCTGTCTATCATTATATTCTGAGGCTTCAAATCTTTAAATATAACAGGAGGATTCTGGCTGTGGAGATATTCAAACATGGAACATAATTCTATGGCGAGTTTTAGAACTACCTGAACGGACCAGTAATCAATATTACTTTCATAACTGGCTACAAGGTCTTCACCGTCTATATATTCCATAACCATGTAGTATCTTTGATTTTCTTCAAAATAATCTTTAAATTCAGGTAATTTAGGATGTTTTAATTCTCTGAGCATATTGACTTCAAGGCGAATCTGATTTTCTACTTCCGCTCTTTCCGCAGGATCTGTACAGTAAATTACCAGTTCCTTTACTGCAATATATGTATTATCTGTCATATCTTCCACGAGATAAACATCAGAATAACCGCCTTTCCCTATGACTTTAATAACTTTATATTGATTGTGTAAAATATCGTCTGTATTTAAAGACATATGCTATATAAAAAATATCATCAGGTAACAGTTTATATGAGAATCGTAACAGGTAACGCGTAACGCATGACAGAGGAACAAATTCTCATAATTCGTTGTGGCCGAAACGGTCATAGCCGTTATTACCGATAAAATTTCTTTCTCATGAAATTTTTTTGTATTATACAGATAAAAATTATAGCACATATTTATGGGTTGTTCAATGAATCATCTTACATAATTATAGTTAATTTCATAACAATTCATATCGCATCACCCATCACACTTTACGCATCACGACATAATTACTCAACTTCCGGCAATCAGTCTGTCTATTTCAGCAAGCAAATCATGAACCTTAAAAGGTTTCGGGAGAAATGCGTTTGCACCAACTTTTTCTACCCTGTCCCTGATATCCCTGTCTGTAATGGATGACATCATAAGAACCGGTATGTGGCTGTAATGTTCATGAAACTTTACAAGTCTGGCTATGGCAAGTCCTGTCATAGAAGGCATAATAATATCAAGAACAAGCATATCAGGGGAGAAGTCCTGAAGTTTTCTATAAAGTTCAAGACCATCAGAGAAAAAAGACGGTTCATATCCTTCTCTTTTACTCAGAGCAGTTTTTATTAATTTTACAAGCACAGGCTGATCTTCACCTATATAAATCTTTTTTTTATCCATAATATATGCTCCTTTTAATACCTGTTATAGTAATGGGAAATAATTAATGAAACTGAGAAGTAAGGGTCACATTACCTCCTGATGTTTTCACAGATATATCATCAAGTATTATTGAGGAATCGTACCATGTTCTGAAACCTATAGTACCACTCTTATAGGGAGTTATAAATTTTGCCGGTTCACCCTTCTGTCTGGCATCTGTATCAGTAAAGGTTAAAACCTGTTTACCGTCAATATAAACAGTAAAAACATTGCCTGCTGCTTTTATTCCTATGGTATGACTTTTATACCATTCAGAATTTTCATCATCTCCATTCCACTGTGATGTATTCCAGAAGGAATCCTTTGTCATACCGTACAGTGTCTCAGGAGTAATACTTACGACAGGCTGAACGGAAGAAGGAGACACGACTCCGTCAAATTTTGTTATCATAAAACTTGATTTTTTCTTGTTATTTGGTAGTTCAAACTGAAAAGCATAGGTATTTACATCTCCATTTATATTACTGGCACGAAAAAATATACTGTACCCGGCATATTGAGGATTTTTAATGGCAGGTTTCACAAGCCTTACTTTTACTGAAAGGTCAAAATTACTCAGATTAAGACCTGTGGCAAACATTTGATGTTCGCTGTCTCTGTAATTGCCGGTAGAAGAGCCAGGGCCCATATGCAGGGCAGACGAACCATCATGTTGAACAATATTATATTCAGTTCCTCTCACATTATTATTGTTTATTTTTGTCCAGTTAGATATACCTTTCTGAAAATCGTCACTGAAACCTGTCCCACCTGAAAGAGCTATAGCCTGAATTATCTTCTGAGATCGACCTATTTTACCAACCGAAACAAGATGTACTCCGCTGGAAGGAACGTCTCTTCCCTGCCATCCTTTTACGGAACTGGAATTATTATAATTATTAATTGAATAAGGAACAGACGGTGTGGGAGTTGTATCTTTAATTACTGTCATAGTATATGTGGCACCTGAAGCAGGAAGTTTTACATTGTTGAAACCTGCTACCCAGTTCGGATCTTCTCTGAGATTATATATAGCTTCAGAGATGCCTGCCTTTGCCGCCTCTTCTGCAATTATATCGGTTTCAGCCTTTTGAACTATATAGGATTCCTGCTGATATAAAGAAAGAAGAAGAGTTCCAAAGAATAAAAGCGCTGCCATTATGATAAGGGTTAAAACCAGAATATAGCCTTTTTTATAAAACATAACCGGACCTCCTCAGGGGGGTTAAAAATAATCATATATTTACAGTCGTGACGCGTAACGCGTGACGCGTGACGCGAGGGCAATAACCATAATTTGCCAGAGTTATTTTCTTACAGTCACCCGGTGGTGACAGTGGTAAATACGACACCGGATAATCTGTGATTTTGTACCCCCCGTAACGCGTGACACATCACGACTATAACCGGCGGAATATTTACCGTTATAAGCACTCAGTTGGATATAAAAATCCTGCTCTGAAAAGTCATTTTATCAGTTTTTCCTGCCCTGCTTTTTGATTGGAATGTTATGGATATATCGGCATATTTATCCTTCTCTGCAACAGGAACAGTTAAAGACATATCATTAACCATAGAAGACAGTTTTTCTCCTTTACCGTCACAAAAAGAGAGTAATTCGGAAGAAGACAGAGCATTATCTGTAGATTTTGATATTTCTTTCCTCATAAGATTTGTTGTATTTGCAGGAATATAGTAAATGACAAATCTCCAGGTACCGTCAACATTCTGCCATACAGGTGCTCCCGATGTATCGGTAACAAATTTTCCAGAAACATTTCTTGCTGAAATAAAACTGAAAGATTTGACTCCCTGATTTATTACAGCAAGAGATTTTTTCCTGCTGTCCTGCAGTTCTCTTACCATACCGGTAGTTACTATCTGCATCTCCTGTCTTAAATAAGTACGATTTTTTGATGATTCCATAGAGGTTTTAGCAAGTAAAATCATCCATATTAAAATACCTGACAGAAGAGATAAGATCATCAATGTAATAAGAGATTCCACCAGAGTTAAGGCTTTAAATGATTTCATAGGGTCTTCCTTTATGGTCGTGACGCGTGACGCGTGACGCGTGACGCGTGGATAACCGGCCGTGCAACTAAAGAACAGGCGGGTTATAAATAATAATAGTTTCCAGTATTACCTGCTTATTTCTTCCTTCGTCATTCCATTTAACTGTAACCCATACCTGTTTTTTCTGTCCTTTTACCAGTTCTTTTACATTCAGATTATAATCCATCTTCAATGTAAAATTATTGCCATTTTTAATACCTGTAACAGTCTGGTTTCCTGAATAGGCTTTAATATCATCAATATAGGTATTTCTTGCCTGTTCAAGAAGACTTCTCCCGAGTGTGGCAGCACTCATGTGATTTTCAGACAGTTGAAGCCCTTTATAAACAACAGGGAAAACATTCATTACGGCAATTAAAAGGATAACAATAATGAATATTGCCACTAAAGCTTCTATGAGACTGAAAGCCACTTCTTTTTTCATGGAAAATCTCCCCTGATCTATAATTTTTATATACTCCGGCAAATCCTTTATAATTTATAAATATTCTATCAATATAATAACGGAATTTCCTCCCGTGACGCGTGACGCGTTACGCGTAACGCGTCACGACTCTTTATAGTTACTGCCCCCGTCATATAAAAATCAGTGAAGTACAGTACTCAACTGCATAAAAGGCAGAGCCAGCACCAGTATAAGTACTCCGATAATTATGCCTATAAAAACCATAATAAGAGGTTCTATAAGATCGGTAAGAGCCCTTATGGAAATCTCCACCTGTGTTTCATAAAAATCTGCGAGCCTGTCGAGCATGGTTCCAAGGGTTCCTGCCTCTTCGCCGGCTGCAAGCATGCTTATGGCCATCTGACTGAAAACATTCGTATCACGGAGAGGATCTGCAAGTGTTTCCCCTTCTGCAAGTTTTTTTATAGAACTCCTCACTGCTTTTTCCATTATAACATTTCCCATACTTGTAGAAACTATTTCCATCGCCTGAAGGAGAGGTACACCGCTTGTATAAAGAGCACTCAGGGTTCTGGCAAAACGGGCAATGGCAAGCCTCTGAAATATAGTACCCAAAAGCTTATTCTTTAATTTAAAATTATCCATATAATACCTGAACTGTTCTGTTTTAGATATATAAGTCAGACCAATTACAAGTATTATTGCGAGAGGTATTATAAAAAGCAGATTATTAGAAACAAAGGTACTTAAATCTATAAAAACCCTGGTAAATATTGGAAGTTCTCCTCCGAGCTGATCATAAATACTCTTAATTCTGGGAATCCCAAAAATAAAGATAAAAGCTGTTATAAAGAGAGACAGAACCAGAACTATGACAGGATAATAAAAAGCTCCCTGAACTTTTTTCTTCAAATTTTCCGCATTTTCTATATAGGTAGCAAGACGGAGGAGTATATCAGGCAATTTACCGCTTGCTTCACCTGATTCTACCATAGATATATAAAGTTTTGAAAATACTTCAGGGTAATTTCTAAATAATTCTGAAAGAGGTTTTCCTTCCCCTATGCCGATAAGCAATTCAAGGACTATCTGTTTTAAATCAGGATTATCTACATCTGCCGATATGATATCCAGTGCTCTTCTCATATTAATACCTGCACTTAACATAGAGGCAAGTTCCTGTGTAAAAAGAAGCAGTTCTTCACCTTTTATTTTCTTCTGCCCCACTCCGAGAAATGCAAAAGCTCCTGGCTTTTTAACCTTCACCGTAAGCAATTTTGTAACGGTAATATTTTTGTTGGATAAAACCGTCATTGCTCCTTCTTTACTTTCTGCTTCAAGTGTTCCAGTTGTTCTTCTTCCGTCTTTATCCAGACCGGCAAAATCAAATAAAGGCATGAATTATCACTCCTATATATGGGAATCGTGACGCGTAACGCGTGACGCGTGACGGGTAGTTCGTGATGCGTGTTTTACCGGTACCGGGCGCCCACAGAGGGTCAACCCCTGCCGTTTACTTTTCACTTTTCACTTTTCACTTTTCACTTCTCACTTCTCACTTCTCACTGCTCACTGGTCATGTTACACTCAACACTTCTTCAATACTCGTAATACCCTGGATAAATTTCTCTACTGCACTATCTCTTAAAGTCATAAAATTACCTTCTTCCAGGGCAAGATCTCTTATTTTTTCCTGTGTTACTTCTTCAGGTTTCAATCGTCGCATGTTCTGGTTAATTTCCAGCAGTTCATGAATGGCGATCCTGCCTTTATACCCGAGATTTCCGCAGGCAGAACAGCCTTTAGGGCCGAAAAGTTCTGCTCCGGGAGGCAAAGATTTTAAACCGGTAGATATAATTTCCTCTTCAGTTAAATTTATCTTTACTTTACAGGCAGGGCAGAGGCGCCTTACAAGTCTCTGTGCCAGAATACCGTTTAATGATGAAAAAACAAGGAAAGATTGAATTCCCATATCTATCAACCTTGTTACAGAAGAAGGCGTGTCATTTGTATGTAATGTACTGAATACAAGATGGCCTGTAAGAGATGCCTTTATGGCAATCTCTGCAGATTCAAGATCCCTTATTTCTCCTAACATAACAATATCAGGATCATGACGCAGCACTGATCTGAGTCCTGCCCCGAAGGTAAATCCTATGGATGAATTTACGGCAATCTGAGTCAGTCCTTCCATCTGATATTCTACCGGATCTTCAAGGGTAATAATCTTTTTTTTAGGAGTATAAATATATTTCAATGTAGCATAAAGGGTAGAACTTTTTCCTGAACCTGTAGGGCCTGTAACGAGTAAAATACCATGAGGCCTTACTATTAATCTTTTATACCGCTCGAGCATGTTCCGGTTAAAACCTATTTCGTCAATACCTTTGCCCTTGCCGCCCGTATCCAGGATTCTTATAACGACTCCCTCACCGTTTACATTGGGTATAATGGAAATTCTTAAATCATAGTCCCGATTGTTTATATTTATACTGGATCTTCCGTCCTGGGGTAGTCTCCTCTCTGCCACATCCATATTGGATATAATCTTTATACGTGATAAGACAGCACGAAATATATGCACAGGAGGTGGCGGAAATTCATGAAGCACACCGTCAACTCTATAACGGAGCATTACTTTTTCAGGAAAAGGTTCAAGATGTATATCACTTGCTCCGAGATTTATAGCCTGTGTTAATATGTAATTTACAAGTTTTATGGCAGGAGCTTCATCATCTTCTATACGAATCTGGGTTTCAGCAGTTACTGGCTCCAGCTTCTCAGGTTTATAAACTTCCATTTTTTTTGCAGTTTCTTCTTTTGTAAGAAAAATTCTGTTAATAGAAGCTTTTAAATCACTTTCAAGAGAAAGAACAGGTTCCACTTCAAGTCCTGTCAGTTTCCTTATATAATCCTGAGCCGTAAGGTTATCAGGATCTTTAAGGGCTACATACAATTTATCATCCAATTGAAAAAGAGGTATTAAAAGAAATCTTCTTGCTATATCTTCTGTAATTTTGAGGGAACTTTCTATCTCGGGATGATAATACTCCAGTTCCAGAGCAGGTAATTTATAATAGTAAGACATAGCAGAAAGCAATTCCTTTTTAGAAATAGATTTATTTTCAAGTAAAAAGGCTGCTCCATCTCTTCCTTCTTCATCTTCTTTAATAGCTTTTAAAAATAAATCAGAATCTATCTTATCTTTTAATAAATCCAGCCAGCTATCCATAAAACGCCTCTCTTTGAAAGTTAAATTATTTAGATAAATTGCCTGTACATAATTTTTATCTAAAGTTTTATTTTACGCCGTTAAAAATGAACATTCCTATACGTTCAAGTTAAAGCCAGACCTGATACCAGTTTAAACTTCACAGGTTCTAAAGATCCGGTGAATTTAGTGTCTATTTTAATCCTGTTCCATGTATCGGAAATAACAGGAATATCTATATGTTCGGAAAGTCTTCTGTCCAGTCCTTTCATAAGAGCAGTTCCGCCGGAAAGAAAAACTTTATTTATAGAAATAGATTGATTGCGGAACTGTTTGTTGAAAAATTCCAGTGATTTTTTTACCTCATCAAGCCATTTTATCATAAATGGCTCCATAGAAACATCTTTCGCTGTGGCATCATAGGAGCTTTTATAATATTCGGCATCTTTCCAGGAAATCTGTTCACCCATCTGTATGGCATAAGTAAAGTCACGTCCACCGGTAGAAAATTCCCTGAAATAATATGGATATCTGTCCTGCAAGATTATAACATAGGTCATACAAAATCCTGTATGAACAAGAACATAAAAATTATCTTTCAGTCCATGATTTTTTGACCACTCCCTTACAAGCGAAAGAACAGGCGAACACATATTTTCTATCTGAAGTCCGCATTGTTCCAGCATATTTTTCATGTCTTCCACAGATTTTTTCTGGGCTGCAACAAAGAAAATACCTGTTTTATTATCTTCTTTTTTAAGAGAAGGAACAGTTATATAAGAAAGGTTTACAGTATCCAGAGGAAAAGGAATGTATTTTATTGCCTGAGAAGGTACAGCTACATCCATTTCTCTTTTTGTAAGTTTCGGTAAATCAATATACTGACATATTGTATCTTCGCAGTGTATGGCAGTATTTACATTATTACTGAAGGCTGAACAGTCTTTCTGGCAGACAGATAGGAAAGATTTCAGTTTTTCCTTTAATCTTTCACCTGCAAGTATGTCATCTTTCTTTTCTCTTCCCGGAAAATTTTTTTCTTCTCTCCCGTAGTGAATAATCCCTCTGTCTTCATCCATGAGTATATATTTAAGACTGTCCTGACCTATATCGAGTCCTGCTTTCAGTTGTTTTTTAAACAGACCGAGCATGTATTTTACACCCCCTTTAACTGACTTTAATTTTAACATATGGCTGCTCTATTTACAAATTTCCTCAGAACTTCTTCAGTTTTTGTAACAACCATGACCTGTTCGGTCACAACGAAGTATGAGAATTTCTTCCTCCCCTAACGCGTAACACGTTACGATTCTCATATAAATCTTATAGTTTTATCGGCAAAAATTATATTTTTATAATAGTGTGATAAAATATCTTGACAATGTCACATTTAATAAAATAGCAATTGGCAGTTAGCAATTAGCTGTTAGCTTTCGAGTAATAATTAAAGCTAATCGCTAACAGCTAATAAGGAATGGAAATTTATTAATAGTCTCTTTCCTCGCGTTACGCGTTACGATTCCCATATACACACAGAGCACCTTACAAAGAAAATTATTCCTTAACCAATCCTGACCGGGTAAGTCTGAACTTTCCTTCTTTTACATCTGAAGAATTGGTACCAACAAAAACTTTAAAATCTCCTGCTTCTACTCCGTAACTCATATCTTTTCTGTAAAAGGCAAGATCTTTCGCTGTGATTTCAAAAGTAACTGTCACGGATTTACCCGGTGCCAGAGTAATTTTTTTGAATCCTTTCAGTTCTTTCACCGGCCTTGTTACGCTTCCTACAAGATCCCTTATATATAACTGCACAGTCTCTTCACCGGTAACTGAACCGGTATTTTTAACAGTTACACTTACTTCAAGCATATCTTTAAGAGAAATTTCCTTTTTATCCAGAATAAGAGGAGAATATTCGAATGTCGTATAAGACAGACCATATCCGAAAGGATAGAGAGGACTGTTGGACACATCCAGATATTTAGAAGTATATTTATTTTTCTCATCCATCGGTCTGCCTGTATTTTTCATATTATAATAAAGCGGAATCTGTCCCACTGTTCGCGGAAATGTTACTGTAAGTTTTCCTGAAGGATTATAATCTCCAAATAGCACATCGGCTATTGCATTTCCCGCCTCTGTCCCCAGAAACCATGTTTCCAGTATGCCGTCAAGGTTCTCATCTTCCCAGGAAATAGTAAGAGGTCTGCCGTTCATAAGCACAAGCACCACCGGTTTACCTGTCTTTTTAAGTTCCATAAGAAGTTCCTTCTGAACGCCGGGAAGATCAATATTTGACCTGCTTGCAGCTTCTCCGCTCATAGAAGCACTTTCTCCCATAACTGCCACTATGACATCGGATTTTTTCGCTGCTTCCAGAGCTTCCTTAAAACCTTTTTTATCTGTATCTGAGATAGAACATCCCTTTGCATAAAGAATTTCTGTAGAAGAAGATATTTTACTTTTTATACCTTCCATAACAGACACGGCTTTCTTCCAGTCTCCTGCGGCACACCATGAGCCTATGAGATTTTCTTTATCATCTGCAAGGGGGCCTATAAGAGCTATGGTTTTCACATCTTTTTTAATGGGAAGTATAGTACGGTCATTTTTCAGAAGAACTATGGATTTTCTGGCAATATCTCTGGCATGAGAGAGAAATTCTTCTGTCATTACATAATTTTTCTCCCTTGTTTCATCACAATAAAGATAAGGGGTATCAAAAAGACCTTTTTTATATTTCATCTCTAAAATTCTTCTTACGGAATTATCTATCTGATGTATTGAAACTTTTCCTTCCTTTACAAGTTCAGGAAGATATTTGTAATAGGTTGCACCCTGCATGTCCATATCTAGACCTGCATTGAATGCAAGAAGTGCTGATTCTTTCTCATCTGCCACTATGCCATGACAGATCATTTCATTTACAGAGGTATAATCTGACACTACAAAACCGGCAAAACGCCATTTTTTCTTGAGAATTTCATCGAGGAGATATTTATTGCCTGTACATGGCACACCATCAAGTTCGTTAAAGGCACTCATAAAGGTGCATACACCTGCGTCCAGTGCACCTTTAAAAGGAGGTAAATATGTAGAGAACAGTTCTCTCTGAGATATATCTACAGTATGGTAGTCTCTTCCTGCCTGGGCTTCGCCGTAGGCACAGTAATGTTTTGCACATGCAAGGAGACTGTCAGGAGCAGACATGTCATTGCCCTGAAAACCTTTAACCCTGGCTTTTGCTATAAGTGTTCCCAGATAAACATCTTCTCCGGCACCTTCACTTATTCTTCCCCATCTGGGATCTCTTGCAATATCCACCATCGGTGCAAAGGTCCAGTGAATACCTTCGGCAGATGCCTCAATAGCCGCAATTCTCGCACTTTTTTCTATGCCGGAAAGATCCCACGAACAGGACTCTCCCAGGGATATGGGGAAAATAGTTCTGTGTCCGTGAATAACATCATACCCGAAGAGAAGAGGTATATGGAGCCGTGTTTCCTCCACTGCTATTTTCTGGAGATCATAATTATATTTTGCCGTATAGGCATTAAAGATAGAACCGGTTTTCCCAGATCTTATATCATCTTTATAGGTGCTTCTCATGGTAGGTCCCGTTACATCCCAGTCACTCGTAAAGAGAGTAAGCTGTCCTACTTTTTCTTCAAGGGTCATTTCCTTTATTAAATTATCAATCTTCTGTCTCATAACAAAAATATCTTTCTTTTCATCATTTTTTGCCATAGTGCTTTGAAACAGAGTAAATACAAATAAGAGACACAAAAAACATATTGATTTTTTCATAGGTCACCTCTCTAAAATTTTTAATAATTTACTGACCTGAGCATAAGCATGTAATAAAAGTTTTCCTCCCGTCACGCGTTACGCGAGCATATATTTATTATTTATGCTCACCTCAGTAATTTAAACAGGCACAGGCACCCATGCCGGATAGGTTAAACAACTCCCGCATAGCAATTCCTCCCGTCACGCGTTACGCGTTACTTGTCACGAAACTATTATCCGTCATAACAGCATATACCGGTTCTAGGAGAATTGACTGCACGCAGAATAAAAGAACATTCATGAGAGGCGGCACATATTTCACACAGGGGGCCGCATGTGCAGCAAATCTTTATCGATATTCTCTTATTACACTGACAGCATATTAGCTCTGGCTGTTCGTTTCTGGCAAGAAGTTTAACCCATTTGCCATCTGTTTCGCCGTAATATTCACTCAAAACCCGCAATTTCAAATCGGTGCTCGAACCGAAATCATATTTATAATCGAAATCCATACCGGGTCTGAGCAAATCCATAAGCCTGATCTCCATATCTTTATACCCCATATAGTCTTTCGGATAGGATACATAGGCTTCTTTATCTATTTTAAAGCTGCTCAGATGATCACAGCATTCAAGCCAGATATATCTTAAATAACCGTCTAAATCTCTGAGCTTCGAAGAGACGGGAATCTCTATATGAAGCCAGTAGAACCTGTATCCTTCAACAAGTATATGAAAACATTTTACCCCTTTATTTTTTTCAAGAACCGCTTTTCTTTCTTTACATGTTTCCAGATGTTTCCACATGCCTGCCTTCGTAAATATCTTATTACAGTAACTGCATATGCCTTTCGTCTTAGTTTCTGCCACCGGCATTCCTCCCTTCCCGTGATAGCTTTCTGAGCCCCAGTATTGCCGCCCCAAAAGCTCCTGTAAGTTCCGGTTTCTGCGGCACATTTAACTTTATATTCAGGTTTTTTTCAATGGCCATTACGACATCGGTATTTCTTGCGACTCCTCCGGTCATGGTTACTTCTTCTCTGAGACCAACTCTTTCTAAGTACGGCTCCAAATAAGTTAGTACCCATATTAAAACCTGTCCCTGGCCGGA